>CAZBCV010000093.1:0-11631 GCA_964490495.1 uncultured Aureispira sp.
AAACTTTGTTTTTCTACCATTCATCTTTTCTAAATACTAATAACACAGCAACAATCATGTAATATATGGCCAACAAAATATCTAAAACTGGGTACCATTTAATTAAGTCTTGAGTCCGCAATATTTGAAATGTCCTATAACACAGCAACATTTGGACTAGCCATTTAGCAATCACCATCCCTACGAATATCAATAAAGGAACTAATCCTAAGCTAACAAATATAATTCCTAAGACCCAAAATAATATGTGTGTTCCTGAATAGGCAGCCAGTGTTGCTCTGAGAAACATTGAGTAATGAAAAGATGTAGTACTATGTCTTGATTTTTGTTTAAAAAAATCGGTCCAATTGTTTTTACTTTCTGAATATACAAAAGCCTCTGGCTGAAGATTGACTTTTGTATTGTTGCTATTCGCAGCTTGCATGATGAATAAGTCATCATCACCGGATATGACATGTTGATGATTTTCAAAACCATTGTTGGCCTCCCATAGCGACTTTTTATACATAAGATTGCGACCTACACCCATGTATGGTCTTCCTGCGACTGCATAAGACATATACTGTACAGCGGTAAGCGATGTTTCAAATCTGGAAAATTTATTTACCCAATAATTTTCTTTTTTCATAGGACCATACCCTAATACTATTTCGCACCGATTATCTTCAATCATTGTAGTTACCATAGAAGAAATCCAATGGGAAGTCGCTGGAATACAATCCGCATCTGTCATTAACAAAATTGAGCCTTTTGCCGCTTTTATTCCTGTGGTAAGTGCTGCTTTTTTACCAGGTTTGTCTTCCTGAGAGGTAAATATTTTTAGTTTGTCATCTTTAATTTCGGACAATAACTTAAAACTATCATCATTACTAAAATCATCGACGACTATGAGTTCGTAATCCTCATAGCCTTGTGACAATATACTCATAATGGTTTGCCGAAGTTGTTGTCCTGCATTTTTTGCACACATAACTATAGAGACAAATGGCATTTGAACATTGAAAGACAACTTCTGCGAATAAATTTTTTTAAATGAAAGATAAAAAAATAAGTAGTAACCTAACAATATCAACGATAATCCTAACAATAAAGTAAAGGGAAATTTTGAAAATATAAGTTCAACTAAAGTCATTCTTTCAATAATTGTTGTCAATAACTAACATGTATATCAATAATTGGCCCAATAATAAAAAATGTTTTTATCCAACCACTTTTTCGAAATGACTTATGGCGTTGATCAATCTTTGAGCACATTCTGCCATTCCAATGCAAGTAATACTCTTCATTAAGTCTGGTCCTTGCATCGTCCCACAAATCCCAATTCTTAGTAAAGGTAAGATGTCACCCATCTTTAGTGAATTTTCTGAGATATATCCCTTGATGGTACTTTCCAAAGCCTCATCGGAAGAACTTTTTATCACATCTGCTATCTTCTCTAAGTGGATTTTATTTTCGGTTTTGTACTTTTTTTGAATAGAAATATCATCAAAAACATGTGGCGGTTCAAAGAAAAACCTTGCATTAGGTATGATGTCTTTAATCTTGTGAACGCGCTCTTTCATGAGGCCACAAATATTTGCAAGATACTCTACACTCACATGATAACCCTCTTCAATGGCCTGGTCTTGTATCATAAAGGCCAACTTGAGGTCGTCGGTTTTGATGATATATTGTTGATTGAACCATAAAGCTTTATCTATATCAAATCGGGCGCCAGATTTTGTGATTCGCTCTAGTGAAAAGACTTCAATCAACTCTTCCAGTGTAAACATCTCCCTATCGTCGCCCGGACTCCAACCTAAAAGTGCTAGAAAATTCAACAAACTCTCAGATAAGTAGCCGTCGTCCTTAAATCCCGTAAAGTTGTCTTCTTCTTTATCACTCTCCCATGATAATGGAAAAACGGGAAACCCAAATTTTGCTCCATCTCTTTTACTCAATTTACCTTGTCCGTTGGGTTTTAATATAAGCGGAAGATGCGAAAAAGAAGGCGCCTCCCAACCCAGATTTCTATACATTAAAACGTGGTGTGGCGTGCTTGACAACCACTCCTCACCTCTAATTACGTGCGATATCTTCATCAAGTGGTCATCCACTATATTGGCCAAATGATAGGTGGGCATGCCATCACCTTTCAGAATGACTTTATCGTCCAACTCACCACTATCAAATGTAACCACACCTCTAATTTCATCCCTAAAAGTAATGGCTTCATTTTGTGGAATAAGCAATCTTATGGCTATATGTTGGCTCGTTTGTAATAAATGTTGAACTTCACCATCTGGCAAAGCCAAACTGTTTTTTAGACTCATTCGGGTGTGAATTCCGTACTTAAAATCAGCATGATTTTGTCGCATAGCCTCCAATTCATCAGGTGTGTCAAAGGCATAATAAGCTTGGCCAGAGGCTACCATTTTGTCAGCATATTGTTTATATAATGCTTTGCGCTCCGACTGTCTATATGGGCCATATTCGCCACCAAATTCTGGACCTTCATCTGGCAATATACCCATCCATTTTAGCGATTCTATGATATACTGTTCTGCACCTGGCACATACCGATTTTGGTCAGTATCTTCTATTCTCAACAAAAAAGCACCTTTATGTTTTTTGGCAAAAAGATAGTTGTAAAGAGCTGTCCTTACGCCTCCTATATGTAAAGCACCCGTCGGACTAGGTGCAAATCTTACTCTCACTTGTGTCATCATTCAGTCTTTTTTATTCAATTTATTTAAAATATTATCCCCTATATGTTAATTTATGTCAAAATGGACAACAATAAGTGTGCAATTCTTAAAATATTTCGTTAGAATCATTGTAAATATTCTTACTTCACAACACATTTTTATATCCGGCTGCAAAAGTAAGACTAAAAGCCGAACGAAACAAAAAATCTTATGTATTTAGTAAAAACTCCTGCTTTAATAAAAAATCTATTTTCTGACTATGTTTGGGAAATTACCACAGATACCGATGAGGTTTTTATTACTTTTGATGATGGCCCTATTCCCCACTTGACACCATGGGTTTTGGATTTACTTAACGATTACGGCTTCAAAGCTACATTCTTTTGTGTGGGCGACAATGTAATAAAGTATCCAGAAATTTACCGTAGAATCATTCAAGAAGGACACAGCATAGGCAATCACACTTTCAATCATCTCAATGGTTGGTTTACAGACAAAGACACTTATTTGGAAAATATAGAAAAATGTGACAGTGTACTTTCTACTGAACTATTTAGACCACCGTATGGCAAATTGAAAAGGGCTCAATCATCTTCCATCAAAAACCATAAAAAAATAGTGATGTGGGACGTCCTATCTGGAGACTTTGATGCCAATATTTCTAACGAAAAGTGTCTAAGCAATGTCATGGACAATTATGAAAAAGGTTCAATTATAGTTTTTCACGACAACCTAAAAGCTGAAGAAAAGCTGAAATATGTTTTACCGCTATTTCTTCAACACCTCAAAGAAAAAAACTTTGTTTCCAGCGCTATAGAAACCTTTGTATATGAATATGCCTGATTATAGTCTTCAATATTGAATATACAGAATGCTCGCTGCCATATTCACTTTTATATTTATTTATCATTTAAGTAAATTTTGCTTTCCATTGAGGATATAAATAGCCTTCAATGGGTTAAAAATTTTATTGATTTTCGTGTTTTTTATACATTTTATCGGCAAAAACTACCTGTTTGTCTATAATACTATCTAAAACATGGTACTATGTATTGCACACTACTAAAAAAGTCATATCTTTGTGGCATAATTAAATACAGTTATCATGGATTTAAAATTAGAAAATACAAAAGCCCAAATGCGCAAAGGTGTCTTAGAGCTCTGTGTGCTCTCCATCATCTCGCATGAGGAAGCTTATCCTACAGACATTATCAAAAGACTGAAAGAGTCAAAAATGATTGTTGTTGAGGGTACATTATATCCTTTATTAAATAGATTAAAAGACGCTTCATTGCTTCAATACAATTGGAAAGAATCAAAATCAGGTCCACCTCGTAAATATTATAGTATTACAGATGCCGGAAAATCTTTTCTTGAAGACCTAATAGACACATGGAGTCAATTAAATCATGCAGTAAAACATTCACAAAACAACTTAAAACCCATAGAAAATGAACAAGACATTTAATATCAACTTAGGAGGATTTCCTTTTGCCATAGATGAAGACGCTTTCGAATATGTACAGGCCTACCTTTCAACCATTAAAAATCATTTTTCAGCATCGGAAGGCTGCGATGAAATATTATATGACATAGAAGTAAGAATGGCTGAACTTTTCCAAGAGCATCTACGTGGCCGTTCTATCATTAGTATGAAAGAAGTAGATGAAGTTATCATGATAATGGGCAAGCCTGAGGATTTTGGAGCAGAACCCATGAGTGAAGCCTTTAACCATAAAACAAACAAAAATTCCTCTTCATCCAAAATCAACACTGGAAAGAGGCTTTTTAGAGACCCCGAAGACAAAAAAATTGGTGGCGTGTGCTCTGGAATTGCAGCTTACTTGGGTGTAGAAGATCCATTGTGGGTGAGATTGATTTTTATTGTTTTAATCTTTACAGGTGGGTTTGGAATATTGGGGTACATCATCTTGTGGGCATTATTGCCAGAAGCAAAAACAGCTGGAGATAAACTGGCCATGCGAGGTGAGCCCACAACGATCAATAATATTGCCAACTTAGTAGAAGAGGAATTGACACAGTTGGGAGACAAAATTAATGAATGGAGTAAAGACCTCGGAACTCAAAAAAAAAAGTAACCGTAGAGTCTAGTTCAGGTATCAAACAATTATTGTCTGTAATCATCAATTTTATTGGTGAAGTATTAGGTGGGATATTCCCATTGTTAAGGAAAATATTTAAACCGGTTTTCTTTTTTATAGCTTTCATTGTTTTATTTGTTCTTGTGGTCATTACATTAACACTTGGTGCAGGTATTGGCATTTCCGGTCAATATCTCACTATTTTGGGACCAGACAAGGAATATTTGGCCTGGGCAGGTGTCATTGCATTGTTTTTTCTTATAGTTATTCCCTTTTTGACACTTATTCACTATGTTCTTAGGTTGTTATTCAACTATAGGTGGCCTTCCTCATTCTCTAATACATTGGCATATATCTGGTCATTTGCATGGGTTGTTAGTTTTTTGGTGGCCACTATTACTTTCAAAGACTTGTCACACAAATATGAATCGACCCATATAGACACCTATGGACTTGAAGAGGATATCATAAAAATCGAAATGCCTCGTGAAGCTACAGACAGCTACATGGCTGTTCATTTAGGTGATTTTGGTTTTACTACTCAAAACGATAATTGGGCCATTAAAAACGTAGGTATATCTTTAGAAAAATCCGTTGATGACCAACTCCATGTTAAAAAAATTATTTATTCAAGGGGTAGAAGCGAAAGCAAAGCTGCGGATAATGTAAATCTAGTCCAAAGCTCTATGGTACAATCCCATAATAATTTCACATTGTCCAAATACATCAACTTACCCCTCAATAAAAGATTTCGTGGTCAGAAGGTAGAATATGTGTTTTATATACCCAAGGGCAAGGCCTTAGAGTTTGACAAAGCAGCTTATAAGAGAATAAAATCAAAGTCAAAATATAAGTTTGAATCTAAAGAATTGAATGACAATGTAATATATCAATGTCAGTTTTAAAAATCACTTCAAAATGATACAATGATAAAGATGGGATAAAAAATTAAAAAGTCAATAGCTATATAAGAACAAACCAATATTCAACTAGATGTCGTTAGCTTAAGACTACTTTATGATGCCTTTCCTTTTTCGGCTAAAGATTTCCTGCCTTGAGTTAGTCAGGCAGGATAAGGTAAATAGACAATCCTAAACTAAACAACATTGATATAAAGTATCAAAACACCTCAACTTTCTTTATGTAAACGAGAATTTTTTTGAAAATTTGCTTCTAAATGACAGGATTTAAAGACTCATTTCATTTCTGTATTTCTTATTTATAATTAATCAAATTATAAATTACACCACAAACCCACATTATATAACTAATAAATAGCTAATGGGCTAATTATCACATAACTTTGCCCTCTTCTAAGTAAGAAGAGCCATACTCACCTAGATATTGTGTACCACAGAATAAATTTGGGAAAATGATATGAAGTTTGACATACGTTATGAGGTAATTTTTTTAATCAACAAATAAATTTTGAGACCTTTGAAAAATATTAAATTTATCATTATGCTGTTAGGAGTGGTTATTATTTCTTGCAACAATCCACCCCAAAACCATTCCATCTCATCAGATGAAAATTCCAATAATGAATACAAACCTGGCTACGGTGAAATTATGCTCAATATACAAGCTCGACATATTAAGCTTTGGTATGCTGGAATTAATAAAAATTGGTCTCTGGCTGATTTCTCAATACATGAAATAGAAGAAGCCGTTGAAAAAATTCAAAAATATCACCTCGAAAAAGAAGAAACTAAGCATATCGCCATGATGGTACCCTCTATTGAAGCCTTAGAAAAATCTATCAAAGATGAAGACATAGATAGTTTTGAATCCCAATTTGAGGCTTTAACTGTGTCTTGTAATACTTGTCATCAATTGACAAATCATGAATTTATTCAAATTAAAGTTCCAGATTTTAATCCTTATTCTAATCAAATGTTTTCAAAAGTAGAGGTCGTTCCTCTCAAAACCCAATAGTTTATCATCTTTGACCAAAGACGTAATACATGCAGCCTAAAATACTATTTTCAATACTTCTTTTTGTTTTTTATAATTTATCATATACTCAAGGTGTCGTATCTGGCCATCTGTTGAATGATGAGACTAAAACAAATTTAGATGCAGCCCACATTTTATTGTTAAATGAAAAAGACAGTACTTTTATAGCTGGTACAATAAGCGATGAGACAGGATTTTTTTCAATTCCAGATGTAAAATACGGCAACTATATCCTAAAAGTTAGTCAAATTGGCTTTTCATACTACTACACCAACATCCGTACTTCACCTCTTATACCTAAGGTTTATTTAGGCAACATATTAATAAAACAGGACGGAATCACTCTCGATGATATAGTCATTGAAGGACGAAGAGATGCTATTGACAGGGCAATGGACAGAAAAAGTTTTGATATCACGGACAATTTATCGCAATTGGGTGGGTCTGTTCTCGAAACACTGCGCAATCTTCCAGGAGTAACCATCGACAGAGAAGGCAAAGTTTTGCTTCGCGGAAGCGACAAAGTATCTGTATTGATAGACGGAAAACTGTCAGCCCTTACAGGTATGTCCTCTCAACAAGCACTAGACAACATCCCTGCTTCTGCCATAGAAAAAATTGAAATCATCAATAATCCTTCTGCAAAATACGATGCATCAGGTATGGCAGGTGTGGTCAACATCATTATGAAAAAGAATATCGATAGTGGCTGGAGTGGAAAAGCGGGCATCAATATTGGCGTGGGTGCGTTAGGTATAAAAAAAGCGAATCTGACCAATAGCAGAGAGCAATATTCTTGGACACCCAAATTAAATCCGTCAGCATCTATTGCTTACCGCAAAAATAAAATCAATTTTTTTGCTAATGGTGATGTATTGCTTCGCCAACAACTTATGAAAAATGAATTTGTGACGAGAACTACCTCCACTAGCGATATCCAACAGCAATATATAGAAAACAGAGACCAACCTATCTACAACTTTTCATCTGGTATAGATTTCGACCTCAACAAAAACAATAAATTCACATTATCAGGACTTTATAACAATAGAGCTTATGTGGACAGAGGAGACATAGCTTATGTATCGAAACCTTCGCAAGAAAGAATACGACTTTGGCAGTACTACGAAGATGAAATCAATGAAACCATAGAAGTTAATCTTAGCCATGTCTATCAATTTAAGATACCCGGTAAATCTATCAAGACAAAATTGCAATATGCCCATAGGCAAAAAGATGAAATATTCAATTTTGTTAATACCCTACCCAATACTATAGGTACAGATACTTTTTTTCTCACAGCTGCTGAAGACATTTATTCGTTAAATATAGATTATACTCATCCTTTACGGAAAGGTAGAATAGAAATAGGTACACAACAAAGATGGCAAGTATTCCCCAATAGTGTGAGTTTTAACAAAGGAGTGAACTCCATCATGGATACTGGTCTAGCAGGCAATGCCGAATATAGAGAACTTTTATCGGCTTTTTATACAAATTATATATATGACATATCTCTATTCGAAGCAGAATTGGGATTAAGGTATGAATATGCCAAAATTGACTATCTCGTGGACCCTAATCATATCATATATTCATCATCGGGTTTTGAATACAATCAGTTGTTTCCCAATGCTCGATTCACCTTTAATTTACCCTCAGAACAAAAGATAAGTCTGTTTTACAATAGGCGAGTCAACAGACCTTCTGAAAAGAATCTGAGGTCGTTTCCCACATATGCCGACCCTGAAATACTTAGTATTGGTAATCCGACGCTCATTCCTCAGTTTTCTCAAAATATTGAGGCATCCTATAAAAATAGTTATTCAAAAGGCTATATTTATACATCGGTTTATGCACGATTTATGCAAAATATTATTACATCTATTTTTAGCAAATTTGATAACAATGATAGGCTAACTAATATCGAACAAAATGCTGGAACTGGCAGGAACATTGGTAGCGAAATAGTGGCCTCATTTCAAGCTAATAAAAAAATAAAAATCGATGTCAATACTAATTTTTATTGGAATAGAATCAATTCTTTTGTAATAAACCAAGTGTATCCTACCCAGGAAAAAATAGAATTCGAGAGCCAAAATTTTAGAAGTGGTAATGTAAAATTCAACATTGAACTAAAACATCCCAAAGGCTGGAAAACTCAAGTGAGCGCTATGTATTTTGCGCCAGATATCATACCTCAAGGAAAAATAGGTGAAAGATATGGCGTAGATATGGGTATGAAAAAAACTGTAAGTAATGGAAAAGGCGAAATCTTCTTTAATGCCACAGACATATTCAACACTATGAGGTTTATCAACGAAATACAAAGTCCTAACTTAATACTCAATGGTACAGATTATTTAGAAACACAAGTATTTAGAATTGGATATCAGATAAGGTGGTAGGGCTTCATTGATATATTACCTAAAAATCTAAACTGAGTTCCGTAGTGAGGCTTTAAAATGCAAGAAAATCAACACTTTAGACTTCTCAGCATAGTCACCCCTATGGTGATAAGTCTAAAGTGAACAAAGTGTTTGATTTTGAAGTAGTTTAAAGCCGTAATAGGAAAGTCATTTTAGATTTTTAGGTATTAAGTAAAATACTTTTGCACTCGATGATATAACCAATTTTTGACGCCTCCTATTTGTTGTGTAGAATATATTCCTCTTCGTCCTGAGAAGACGTAAGCCACTGCGCAGGCTATAAAAATGTATAACCCTGAATCGATACCAAACAACTCGACACCCATCACCGTGCAGGCCAATGGCGCGTGCGTGGCGCCGGCAAATACAGCAACAAAACCCATGCCTGCCAACAAACCCATAGGAAGCGGAATAAACCACACTAAGATATTTCCCAAAGTGGCCCCTATAAAAAACAACGGGGTCACTTCGCCTCCTTTAAACCCAACACCTAATGTAAATGATGTAAAAAGTATTTTGAGCAAAAAATCGTAATTATTCATCGACATACTGAAAGCATCAACGATTGTGGGTACACCTAAACCAATATATCGGGTAGTTCCAAGCCAATAGACAGCCACGGCTATGACAATACCACCTATAAGTGGCCTCAATGGTGGATAATATATATTGCTTTGAAAAAAATTGCTCCAGAAATGAGTCAATTTTGAAAAAAGCATAGCCGCTAAACCAAAAACCAAACCCGCTAATATACTCCACAATACATACCCAATATTAATTATTGGCACTTCAGATATAATATAATGCGTGTGAACTATTGGATATTGGCGGCACACAAAATCTGAGAAAAATGCCGATAATACCACAGGAAATATAGCTTTATAATTCAATTTATGGTTGAATAATACCTCAAAAGCAAAGATGACGCCTGCCCAAGGTGTGCCGAAAACAGAAGCAAACCCCGAACTAACACCCATCAACAATAATATTTTTCTTTGATCAACAGAAAGATGAAACCACTTAGTGGCTTGATCCGCCAATGCACCTCCCATTTGTATTGCGGTGCCTTCTCTGCCCGCTGAGCCTCCCAAAAGATGTGTGAGAACTGTACTCAACAATATCATAGGTGCCATTTTTATAGGAATGACTTCTGTGGGATGATGGTACTCCCCTATGATTTGATTATTACCTCTCACCACAGATGTACCATATCTGTAATATACAAATCCTATCAAAAAACCTCCTAATGGCAAAAATCCAATGATCCAAATATGTGTTTCTCTCCAATTTGTTGCCTCATCCAGTAGCCATAAAAATAGAGCAGAGGCACTTCCTGTCATAAGTCCAACCAGTATCGACAGCAATACCCATGTTCTAACATACTTGTTAAATTGGTTTATATGTAGGAATACATTATCCAAATCACAATTTCCTTATCAATCCTTCTTGGGCTACACTAGCAATTAAATCTCCTTGTAAATTGAATATTTTGCCCGAACAAAAAGCTCTTCCTTTATTGGCATTACTACTTTCTACAACATACAGCAACCATTCATCTGTTCGCGCAGGTCTGTGAAACCACATAGCATGGTCCAAACTAGCGATTTGCATAGGTGTGGTAAAAAAAGACAAACCATGAGGAAACAAGGCGGTTATTAAGAGATTGAAATCTGAAGCATAAGCCAAAGTAGTTTGATGCATGATGGCATCGTCAGACAAAGGCCCATTGGTTTTGAACCACGTGTGATTCATAGGAGGTCTTATTTTAGGGTTGAAAGGGTCATAAGATTCTACTGGATGAAATATGAACGGCCCATTAGGAGAAAAAATTCCACGTGGTTCGATATTAAATTTTTCAGCAAATTGAGCAAATATTTCTGAAAAAGACGTCAAAGAATCTGGCCTGGCTACATTGGGCATTATCGCTTGATGTTCTATGCCTTCTTCTGGCTTCTGAAATGATGCCGAAAGAATAAATATTTCTCGATTATTTTGATAGGCCAATACACGTCTTGTATCAAATGTTCTACCGTTTTTTACCGTAAACACTCGATATTCTATGGGAAGATCATTGTCTCCTGGATGTATGAAATAACTATGGATAGAATGCAAAACTTTACCATCGTTTACTGTAGTTTGTGCCGCATATACTGCTTGAGCCAACACTTGACCTCCATAGACATTGGGGCTTCCTATAAACAAATTATTCCCTTGAAATATTCCTTCTTCTACCTTCTTTAATTCCAATATTTCCAACAATTGTGGTAACTGAGATGCCATAGACTTTATTTTAATTGAGCGGCAAAGATACAAGTTAATAATGGAGTCTAAGTCATATCTCTTCACTTTTAGCATGTATTTTTATTGGTAAAACTCAAAACAAATGGCCGCTATCCAAAAATATTCTTTGTATGGCCAAAAGTATTTGTACAGTTTTATCAAATATTTACCCTCTAG
>CAZBCV010000094.1:0-11434 GCA_964490495.1 uncultured Aureispira sp.
GACCACTGAGCTGAAAGTAAATTGGTAAAACCACTTACTGTCACATCTACTGAAGCCTGCTGACCTGCATTGACTGTTACACTTGATAGTGAAACCGTAACCTGACCTATCAAAAAATTATAAGAAAATAAAATTCCTATTAGCAAAACATAAATTTTCCTCATCTTGGAAATTTTAAAAATTAATAAATTATCGTGCAAAATTAATAATATTTTATAGAAAAATACATATATTCTAGCTTTATAAACAAGAGTGTTAACTATTTTACAATAAAAATCACTCAAACATCAGCTCTTACACAAATTCACTACTGCAAATAATGAGCCAATTTTTTATAAATACAATATCAGAAGGGAAACTTTGCAATTTTTATGTGTAAAGCTTATTAGGATATTTGCTCTTTACATCTATCGTCTAAACATTAAAAAATAAAAATAAGTTCACCCATTTAATAAATATTTTTTTGTTTTGGGTTTCTTAGGGTTAAAAATTTGATATTTCCTACAGGACAAAACTATTTATAGCATAACCACAGAATGTATTTCAGAGATTTTTTGATGCATATCTTTTATTTTATTTTCTATCATATTGTCAAATGTCATTTTTTTGTCTGAAAAACCTAAATGTGCATAGTATTCCCATATTTCAGCCACACTATCAAAAAATAAAGCATAGGGTAAATAAGCTTCGTTATCAGATATCAAATTTAAACAATTTGTTTTATAATCCACAATTACCCTTTTATAAACCAATCCATCCTCTTTCGATATTATAACGTATGTTTTCCCATTTTTGATGTCTTCAAGTTTTTCTACATATTTACAAATCACAATTGTACCTGATTCCATAGGCAACATAGAGTCTCCTCTAATCTCAAAACCGCGGTAAGTTCCATCAGGTATGTTGGGAAAGGAAATTTTTGGTAAATCTCTAATATACTCAGGATCCTGGAATTGCTCTAAATATCCTGCTTCCGCCTTAGTGCTCACCAATTCAATATTGTTACGATTATTTGAATCTATAGATATCGCCAAAACCCGCAAATCTTTATTTCTAATTATTTCCAATTCTTTATGACTTAAATTTGTTTTCACTAAATCATCCAAAGTCACTTCAAATATTTCTGATAGCTTGAGCAGCTTGTCAATTCCCGGAAAGGCTTGACCTCTTTCATAATCGCTTAGTGAAGAACGAGGTACCGCTATCTTTTCAGCCACATCAGCCTGAGACATTTTGTTTCTATTTCTTAAATATTTGATATTATTGCTCAATGCTTCCATTCCTATTTTTTAAGAGTAAATGATATCTTGTCGCTTTCATGACCGTTAACCACTATTGATATATGATGTTCTCCCTCATAATGACGCCTAGTAGTCATATCTCTAAACACATGTTTTTTAGTCACAGACAGCGTCTCATTAGAGTTTAATGTTTTATCAGAAATTTTAAAAATCTTTTTATTGTTTTGTTGATTACTTTTCTTGAAATAAATAAAGTATTCTAATCTAAAGTCCGTGGCCTTATCGCTTTTATTTGTGATATTAAAAGTAAAAGTGAGGGCTTCATTGAGGGTCAGGAATGATTTGTCCAACTGTATTTTTGAAAGCTCATATTTCACTTGAGCATCTAAACCTATGATGGTCAATGCTTCTGGATGTCCTTGTTTCAATAGGCTGCGCAATCCGTGTTTGACAATCCAATTTGTATGACTGTTATTGCCTTTCCAGTCTTTACACAACTTAATTACAACATCCGGCTGTGATTTGGCAATATCATTGAGATTGTTAGCTACACTTTTTCGAACATAGAGCGAATCATCTTCTTTAAGTTTTTGCAAAATAGGAATTATGGGTGATGGATCCTGAACAAAACTTTTCAACTGTAGTCCCCAAGGGAGTCTTGGTCTGCATCCTTCAGAAGCATATCGACGTACATTTTCATTTTGATGTTCCGCCCATTTCAGCATCTGAGTCATCATGATGTCTGTGTGCTTTAAAATAAGTGCCCTTCCAGCAAATTCAAAACTTACAAACTGAGTCATAAATTCTATTTCGGGCATAGCTCGCACTATATCATCTTGGGCTCCTTTGGCTACTATATCTGCCAGAAAGATAAATTCTAAATTTTGATCTTTCACTCCATCGGCTCTCAACTTATGAACAATTTCCCTTATTTTAAGGTAGCCTACTTCCCAGTTTTTGGGAAGTAGTTGATATGTAACATCTGAAAGAATAGTCATTCTTTGTTTCAACTCAGCATTGTGCCATTCAGGCGCATTAAAAACACTTGAATGCATTGAAGTTATCTTCAAATTACACTTTAAAAGTAAATCTAAATATTTTTTTATAAAACCTTCGTTATAAATGTTTTTAAGAGCTTCTGCCACGAATTTTCTATTTTTATGGCACAAAGATACAAAAATATTGAAAAAAGACAATATAGCCGACATGTTTTTGTCGATATGGGCTACAAATTGAGATTTTTTTTTACAAAGAATACCTCCTCAATCCGATGTTCTCACTGTTGTATTTTCTTGTATCCAACAAGGGACAAAATAAGATCCTCCTACTTTCACACCTATCGAACTTCTAAAAAAGACATCTTCCTTACTTGGCATATATTTTGAATACTTATTGATCAATGCATTAGCCTCTGCTGCTACTTTAGAATCTATATTTCTTGCTCTTGTCCACATATCAATAGCAGGCCATGTCACTACTTGACTTTCCCAGCCTCTGCCTGTACCACATAATGGTCCGCTCGACGCATACAAATTGCCAATGAGCATAAATGGTTCGCCCCAATTGGGTTTGAATCTAGCAGCATCTAAGGCAAACCTTCTCGACTGTGGGTAATTTTTGAGATCTCTATAATAAATTTTGGCAATCAAAAGGGCATATTGAGCTTTAGTATCATTATTACTTGTATTTTCAATACACTCTTGATAAGAATCTATGGCTTTGGCATACTTTCCATTATTGTAATGTTCTGCTCCTTGGGCTGCACAACTTAGTGGCGGTGGTGCCACATAACATAATGTGTTTTTAACCTTCTTTAAGTCAATCAGTTCGGCGCTGTTGGCATCACAATTCGCTCTCACCATACGGCTATAAGCCAAATTGATTAAATCACAACTATCAGGATACGATTTATACATTGCATAGTATTTGTCCGTATAGTATTTGCAGTCATAAAAATCATCAAGAGCTTCTAAGCTTTCCAATCTATCCAATGCATATTCTTCTATAATCTCCCATGATTCACATATTTGTCCTTTGCAGGTAGCTTTGCCATTCGCTATATTTTGGCGGATAAGATGGGCATATTTACGGCCCTCATCATAGGAGACTTCGCCAGACAATACACCGTCATAGAGCAATTTAGTAAAGGGGTTGATTACAAAAAAATCTGCATTTTTACCTTTTACATCTAAATTGGATTTGAATAATTGATATATTTCTTTGGGTGTGGAATATCCTTCAAAGTAATAAAATAAATTAAAACCTTTGAGACCGTTGACATAGGCTTCATCACCAAAGCATTCTTTTCTTTTTTCCATTATCGTCATAATAGTATCGACATAAGCGGATTTTAGATTTTTATCATCTGTATTGTCAAAAAAATGTTTGTATATTTTTACGCCATCATCAAAGTGATATTTGACTCGGCCATTAGAACCAGGGGCATATTTATATGCTAATTTCCATTGCTCCAATGCTTCAAGATATCTTTCAGCTTTCAGATTGTCTCTGTATAAAACGAAGGCAGATTCAACTTGTCCCCTTTCATATCCAGGTAAATCATCAAAAGTAGCACAAGGACTCTTAGGTTCCGATTTTGTAATTTCTTCATTGGGTATATCTGTATTAATGTCTTTTTCTACAACATCCGATATTTTTGGAGTACAACTTAAAAGAGTTATAAAGAATATTCCTAACAAGTTTTTAAAGCTATTCATTGGATTCTATATTTTATAAACAATGCAAAGATAATTAAATTTTGAAATTTATGCCCAAAAAAAATGGATACATCTATTGATATATCCATTTTTCAATATTGACTATTTTTTTATTATTTTATTTAAATCTTACCTTAACAGTCTCGCCAATCCAGCACCCGACAGTTGCACTTTGCCCTTCTTTGACTTCTCTCATAAAACCTTCTGAACCGTCTGGGTAAGAACTAGAATAAGCTCCTATTCTTTGGCCTGCTTCGCTAGACACACTGGAGTCGATAGATCTGGCATAAGCATATTTGTCAACTGCAGCTAATATGGCCAATCTTTGATTCCAAGAATCTCCACACGAACGAGCAGTTTTAGCATACATATCCCCTATCAACATGTAAGGTCTTCCCCATGCTGGGTTCATTTTTGCGGCTTCATAGGCTGTACTTCTTGCTTGGCTATATTGATTAAGCTTTCTAAACTCGATGGATGCTATACCAAAAAGATAAGTGGCCTTTTTTACATTATCCGTTTCGTCTCTTAAAGCTTCTCTATACTTAGAGATGGCCTCACTGTATCTTCCAGCGTCATAGGCTACACGAGCGGCCGCTGCTGGATTGTTGGCCTCAAATTCAGCTTGTATTCTTTTATTTTCTTCTTCGGCATATTTCTTCCACTCTTCGTCCAATTCCATTATGATAGGATCATCATTAGAACAGCCTTGAGCTTTAAGTGTAACCAAAACCCTTTTAAGTATTTGTGCATCATCTGGATTGTCTCTATATTCTGGAATTAGTTTTTCTTTGAAATACTCACAATCAAAGATTTCTCTTTCTATGGGAGCAAAAGTACCTTCCATTGCTGCTTGAGCTTGCTGATAGCCCTCCGAATAGGTTTCATTATTGGCTATATTATATTCGGCTATTTGATTTAACCTTTTATGTAATTCAACAGCTTTTTCTTTGGTCATACCGCCATTTTGGTATTCCCACACAATTATTCTTGGATAAATATCTAAAATTGTGTATTCAGCATTGTCTCCAGCATATTCAATACATTTATTAAGGGCTTCAATATTATCAATATAAGGCGAATTGACGAAATAGTACATATCGTAAGCCTTTCTACCATACAAATATCCTATTCTATCTTTCTTTTCTTCTTCGGTGCCGTTTTTGGTAGTAATAGCACCGTTCTTATAACATTCTATGGCTTGGTCATAAAACTTAACTATATTGTCTTTATATTCTTGTTTTTTTGCTTCATCTTGGGTTTGGCCCAAAAAGTGTTTGTTCAACGTCACTCCATCAGTAAAGTGATAATCGCGTTTTCCATCAGCAGCTGGAGCCAATTTGAAGGCAGTTTGCCAATTTTCAAAAGCTGTTTCAAAATCATTGGCCTTAAGCGCTTGCCTATAAATAGTGTGCGCATTTTCAGCATCGCTTTGAGTATTTTTACCCATCCATGTTTCGCATTGAGATATTGCTTTGTTTGCTGCTACAAACGTTATAAAACAAAATATCCCCAATAAAATTTTCTTGTTCATAATAAGTGGTTTGTTAATGTTTAAATATTATACCTTGTCAATTAATTAATTATATTTCCTCTTCAAAAACCATTCATCGTCATTAAATGTTACGCCCAATGAAATTTTAACAAATCTTTCAGACACTGGAAGTTCCATGCCTCTAACTCCTGCCTCCACACCAAGATTAACATACGATACCTTTCGTTGATATACAAAAGGCATACCCAAACCAAATGTAGCTGCCATTGTTTTGATTTGTTCATTATTGACTACTCGTGGGTCTATATCATAATAAAACCCATACCTATAATAGACTCTTTTCAGAAAACTATCAAAAGATTTATAATCTGGCCTTATATAACCTCCTAAAGAATACCTAGCAGAATTTTTTAAACTATTGACTTCTTCTTGTGCTGCCTCATTAAAATAAGACGACCACAATCCAGAATGATAATTTAAGCCTATAGCAAATTTCTCACCCCCATAGTACGTCATACCAAGACCTAATTCTGCGGGCAAACGGCCTTGACCCGCTACACCGGACACATCGAGTATTGTATCTAGATTAAAGCTATTTCTATCAAAATCCTGTCTTAATACATGAATAGTACTAGCTCGAGTGCTAAATGATGTGGCAGAATTTCCATATAATCCAAAAGTCATTCGTTTTGGTGCAGTAGTTTTTACTTTTTCCATCTGTTTTTTATTGAGTGTCAATGAGTATATCAATCCCGCATTCCAAAGAAAGCCATTCATATTATATTCAGTAGTGAAGTAATCATCATAAAACCCAACTCTATCGAAAAATATGTTTCTTTCATAACTGTTCTTGCCAAATAAATAGCCAACATTAGCACCCACCGAAATATTTTTGTATTTCAAAGAATTTCCCCACATGAACTTATAAGTTCCACCACTTCCTACATAATTCCTAAAAAAGCTTTCTCCATTGGTCAGAAGCTCCTGTTGCCCAATATTGTAATTAACAGTGGAATGCGGTGCTAAAGTAAAAGCCATTCCTAATTTATAATTTTTCTTTACCCCTTCATATAACTCATTGATAGGATTACGCAACGGAAATGCTAAAGACATATAATCCAAATTTCCTGTCCAAAACTCTGCTTTACTTTGACTGTCCTCTATCCACGCTTTTTTAGCAAACATACTCATATCGAAAGCCTTTGCATTCAAAAACGAATAGCTTGCTGGGTTAGCAAAATTGATATTATAACCATCGACAAAAGAGGCATTGAGGCCACCCATATGCCTTATGTGGTTAAAGCTGTTATTGGTCACTTGACCTAGACCCAATCTGGTGAATGGACTATTGTCTGTAGTTTGTCCCCAAACAAGTATTACCCAAAGAAAAAAGATAAAAACTAGACTATTTTTTATTAGCATTATAATTTAATATTTCGTTTAATCCCGTCAAAACTAAAAACGGAGCGACAAATATCTTAATATTTGACAAGTTAACAAAGAAATCGGCATTTCCGCCCGTTAAAATAACGTTAATTCTTCCAAATTGCTCCTTTTCCCTTAAAATAAAATGCTCAATCTCGTCAATGGACCCTCTTACGGCCCCATTCTGAAGAGCCTCTTCAGTTGACTTTCCTATGACATTTTCTGGTACTTTAGCTTCTACTTTGGGCAATCTAGATGTAAAGGTGTGCATACTTTTCAATCTCATATCAATTCCTGGACTAATATTGCCGCCTAAAAATATTCCTTCTTCATTCACTACATTTTTGGTAATACATGTTCCCATATCCACAAAAATACTTCTTTGATTGGGATACATCTTGTAACAAGCCACTGCACCCGCAATCCTATCTCTACCCAATGTACTCAATGAAGTATAATCCAATCGGATAGGTATTGGCGTTTCCCAACTAAAATCCAAAACTAAATCCAATCCTTTCAATGCCTCAAAAACATTATTAGATAAATCTGAAGTATGAGAAACAATGGCTTTATTTATAGGATAATCTATTAAACACTTTCTTATAATGTCTAAAATGTAATGTTTAGGCTGGCGGACAAAATCTATCATTTCTTCACCATCATAGACTGCTATTTTAACATTTGAATTTCCTAAATCTATGATTAAATTCATCTGTATATTTTTTGTTTACCCACCTTTGGTGGGATGAATTAATGGCCAGACCTGCCTTGCCGTACTGCAGGGCAGGCAGGTGGAACACCCAATAATCATTTTCCTCTGTATCTGAAAGCCGGTCCTGGGTGTTTCATCAATTTCTATAATTCTGACCCAATATTTAATGCTTAAAATGTCTGACTCCAGTAAATACCATAGATAAACCATGTGCATCACAATAGTCAATACTTAATTGATCTTTGATAGAGCCACCTGGCTGAACTACAGCCCTTATGCCCGCCAAATGGCCAAGCTCAACACAATCAGGAAACGGGAAAAAAGCATCAGATGCCATCACGGCGCCTTCCAAGTCAAAACCAAATGCTTTAGCTTTCTCAATGGCTTGCTGACAAGCATCAATTCGTGAAGTTTGACCACATCCCATTCCTAAAAGCTGATTGTTTTTCACTAAAACTATCGTATTGGACTTCAAATGCTTAACACACTTGTTGGCGAATATCAAATCACGCTCTTCCTCTTCTTTAGGCTGTACTTTTGTCTTTACTTCCCAACTATATTCGGCTTCAGAATTCAAATCTGAATCCTGTACTATCACTCCATTCAATAAGCTTTTATATGCCGTATTTTGAGGTTCAATATTTTTGTATCTTAACAAAACTCTTTTACTTTTTGCGCTTAATAAATCAAGTGCCTCAGTATCATAAGCAGGTGCTATAAGGACTTCATAAAATAGTTCATTAATTTTTTTTGCCGTCTCTAAGTCTATCTTGGTATTACAAGCTAAGATACCTCCAAATGCAGAGACAGGGTCTCCTGCTAATGCGGCGTCCCATGCCTCAAACACAGTGGGACGCGTTGCTACGCCACAAGCATTTGTATGTTTAATAATTATAAATGTTGGTTTGTCATCTTTAAATTCATAAACTAATTGAAGTGCTGCATCTACATCCACTAAGTTATTGTATGACAAGTCCTTCCCACAAAGTTTATCAAATACTTCGTCCAAAGCTCCAAAGTATGATGCAGATTGATGTGGATTTTCACCATATCTCAATGTGCTCTTCTGTGAAAAACTCTTTTTAAAGTTATTCAATGCTGTGTCCTGTCCGAAATTAAGATAATGAAAAATGGCTGTATCATAATGAGAAGACACATTAAAAGCATGTAACGCCATCTTTCTTCTAAAATCTATATCTGTGGCACCCTCAGCTTCATTCAATACATCATATAAGTACGAATATTGATCTTTTGAAGCCACAACTGTCACATCATTATAATTTTTGGCTGCAGCCCTAATCAATGAGATACCACCGATGTCAATTTTTTCTATGATTTCTTCGTGAGACTTTCCCTCCGCTACAGTTTGCTCAAACGGATATAAATCTACAATTACCAAGTCTATCTCCGGAATATTATATTCCTGAATTTGAGATAAATGATCATCCGTTCTCATCGCCAATATACCCCCAAAAACTTTTGGATGAAGTGTCTTAACACGTCCTCCTAAAATGGATGGATACCCTGTAAGATCCTCTACAGCTTTTACATGAACTCCCAAAGATTCTATATAATTTTGGGTGCCTCCTGTAGAATAAATTTCTACACCTAATTCACTTAACCTATGAATAATTTTGTCCAGGCCATCTTTATTATAGACAGAAATGAGAGCAAATTTAATTTTTTTTATTGTGTTCATTCTATAAACTATATAGATATTAAAAGAAAATGGGAGTTTATAATGAATTACAAACTCCCATTTATTAGATATATTTATGCATCAATAGTCCCACAAATCGTGTTCAAAATTGAGCAACTCATTTTTAATCTTTTCAGAATATAATAATCTATCTATCCCTGTCATATCTACTTCATCATCTGGATTACCTACAAAATAATCCTTTAGACGGTAATCTAATACATTCGATCTTTTGTAAATATATGAAGAAAATACTCTTGTGTCAAAAAGATCAGCCCATGTCATTGGTGCTATATCATTTTCATCATTGAAAACTCTAAATCTTGACAGAGGCTCACGAGCTTCAGGGTAATAAATCCAAAACAATGGAGCAGGTGGAATTCCAGCAATTTTGTCATTAGGACTTTGATAGATAGGAGCTATACCTAGAATTCTTACATCCACATTCGAACGTTGTTTGTCAAAATACCATACTTCTTTAATTCTGTATTCCTTAATGTCTCTCCAGTTGATATCATTTTTTGAGATCAAAATTTCTTCCTCATACGTGTCTGGATTTAAAGTAAAAGAAGTATCCATCTTTACCATTTTTTCAGAAATCTGTTCAGGTGTATAAGCATTCTTGAAACTTTCGTCAGCAAAACCAGTTATTTTCCCTTCATTTATGATGTCATTCAAAACTTTGAAAAGAGGCATTTCTTCGCTGACAAAAGTCAAGTTCAACTTCTCCCTTGCATCAACAACTCTTTGGATACGCTTTTCCCATGCTATATCAGCTTCTCTTATAGGCTGTACTGGCATGAGTCTATTTTCAACCACAATTCGTTTAGAAACGATGTCATCGATGAAAATATCTTCAGACGGAACTGTAGATTCAGTGATTTGAACTGGAGCATTTTCTTGTGAAAAAACCATTAAAGGGCTTATAAACAAGGAAAATACGATAATTGACTTAAGAAATAATTTCATATCTATATTATAAAATATTAAAAAAATAATTCAATTTTAAACGTTGAATGTGATTTATATAGGTGGAGAAAGTTCAATAAAATGAACTTACTCCTTCTATATAATAAAATTTTAATTTATATCAAAAACTAGCTGACCTAAATTACGTGCAGCACCATCACCTGGACACTTGCACTTAATATCTTGGAAAACATATTTGTCCCCAGGATTGGCTTTTTGTTGAATAGCCTTAGCATTTCCTCCGATAGTTGCACCTTGATTAGGCGCTACTTCTGGGTCTTGTCTCTTCGCTACACGAACCAATGTGAATCCTGCCATATTACATTTTGCATCAAAATCAAAGTCTTTGAGTATTGGCAATAATGAACCATGTCCTTTGAAAGTACCATTACCAAGGTTTCCTCCTGGAGCTACTCCTCCTAAAAGAGGTGTTGGGTCAGGTATTCTTTTAACTTTGTATTCCTTGCTATATGTAATACCAGGAGCTGAAACACGTACAGTGGCTTTTCCTGGTGTAGAAACGTTTACTGTATAAGTACCATCACTATTTCTGTTGATATTTCCTCCATCCAAAGATACCTTCACTTGAGCTGATGGTACACCAGCAGCAGATACTTCTACAGGATTATCAACACCCACATAAAATACATTCATTTTAGAAGCTGATACCGTTACAGAACGCTCACCTACTTCATATTCAAATTCGTTTTTGAATGATTTTACCTCACCAGAAACTGGATCTTTCACACTTGCAACTGCACTATACTTTCTTATACCAATAGAATTGGCACTTTCAGAATATTTGGCAACACCATCAGCATTAGTAGGCAATGTACGACCGTTAACAGAGATAGAAATTCCTGTATTTGAATCACCACCTGCCGCAGCAGATAGGAAAACTTCAGTTTCGAATGTTTCTCCTTTGATGATATATGACTTTTTAGGTGCAGAAACTACTGTAAATTTGTCTAATACAACAGTAGCACCCCCTACTCCTACTTTAGTGGCTAAATAATTTAATGCAGAAGCTTCAGAAGCTTTAATGTCATTAATAAATTTAGAAAATATAGGCATTACAGCCCCTAAAGGCATATGACCAAATGTAAAATCGGCCCAATTTTGTTTTTTATTGGCTGATTTAGTCCAAGAGACATCATCAATTTCGATTGGAATTTT
>CAZBCV010000095.1:0-1438 GCA_964490495.1 uncultured Aureispira sp.
GGCGTGGTAGCTCAGCTGGTTAGAGCGCGCGATTCATAATCGCGAGGTCGGCGGATCATGCCCGCCCCACGCTACTGAAAGAGAGATTTCCAATAATGGTTTTCTCTCTTTTTTTATGTTTTAGCTATAGAGGAAGCAAATATATAAAAATGAAATTCAATTTTCTACACATTTTTAATGTATCAAGTGTATTAAAGCCCACTGTAGGAGTACAATTGTTTTACTATCAATAATTTTTCCCTCACCAATTAATGACTTAATGTCTTCATAGCGGAACTCCAAAATTTCTATTTCTTCTTGTTCACTTTCATGGCCACCACCTGATGATTTTTTCATTGTATTGTCGTACATACCTACAAAAAAGTGAATTTTTTCCATATGAACTCCAGGTGAGGCAAAAGCTTCATAAACTTTTTTAACATCATCTATTAAATAACCTGTCTCTTCATAAACTTCTTTTTTGATAGTGGTGATGGGGTCATTCTGGTCTAAAAGACCTGCGCAGCATTCAAGAATAAACCCTTCGGACGAATGGTTAAGATAGACAGGTAGTCTGAATTGGCGGATCAAAACAATTTTTTTTTCTGTAGGATTATATAATAAAATGGCTGCCCCATCTCCGCTATTGAATATTTCGCGCCTTTGTATTTCTTGTTGTCCATTTTCTCTCTTATAAAAAACAGAGTAAGAACTCAAATTTGACCAACCATTGTGAAGAATTTTTCGACTTAATATTTTTATTTTATCACTTTTTAGCATTATTTTTTTCGTTTATTTCCATGAAAATGAGGTGACAAGACTGTCCAAATCCTTTTTAATGAAATCAAGCACTATTTGGGTGGAATCTGGGTTGACCTTACTATTGAGATACAATGCTGCTCTAAAAAAGTGTTTTTCACTATCTGTTAAATAAAATTGATAAGCTGATGCTACTGGGCCTTCAATATCGAATTGAATACCTTTTACAGTTTCATTTTCTATGATGTTTTCTCTTCGGTAATTGGCCTTAATATTGTGTTCATCTACTATTTTGAAAGCATCTGTGACTAATTGGCTAAGGTTGTTTTTATTGTTTATAGGAATGTAACTACAATGTAAAGTAGCATTGAGACTGTCCATTTGAATGTCGAACCAACAAGGATGTGCGGGTCTATCTTCAAAAATATAGTTTTTTTGAATTATTTTGCCATAAGAAGGATACTTGAATGAAAAATTACACAACGTAGTATCAAAAAAGCTAAAGCCTTTTTCAGGAAAATGTACCTTAGGATACATTCTTGGCTTAGGGCTATATACTGCCGTTTCACCACAAGACGCTAAATAAATAATGCCTGTAAGAAGAAAGATATGTTTGTATTGTTTTAATGTAGATAACATGGGATGGTATTACTTGATTGTTATGAGATTAATAAATGAATTTTAGAATTTAATGTTCAAA
>CAZBCV010000095.1:1538-5034 GCA_964490495.1 uncultured Aureispira sp.
GTATTACTTGATTGTTATGAGATTAATAAATGAATTTTAGAATTTAATGTTCAAAACGTAATAATTTAAAAATATAAAAATTTGTAATTATGATTTATAAGGACAATTAGATAATTCTTAATTTCTTTGTTTTATCAAAGTTGTCAGATGATTATAATTTTTTTCCGTATCTTTGCACTCCTAACCACAATGTAAGATGATAGAAACCAGTTACCAACCCAAAAACAAAATAAGAATAGTCACCGCAGGATCACTGTTTGATGGTCACGATGCAGCTATCAATATAATGCGCCGAATAATGCAAAAATCAGGTGCAGAAATCATTCATTTAGGCCACAATAGATCGGCTCAAGAGATAGTTCACACGGCCATTCAAGAAGATGTTCAAGGTATAGCCATCACATCCTATCAAGGTGGACACAACGAATTTTTTAAATATATCTGTGATTTACTTCAGGAAAATGGTTGTGGTCATATTAAACTATTCGGCGGTGGCGGTGGCACCATACTTCCTACCGAAATAGCGGATCTTCATGCTTATGGTATCACAAGAATATATTCGCCTGATGACGGTAGGACTTTGGGATTACAAGGCATGATAAATGATCTTTTGGAAAAGTGTGATTTTCCTGTTGGTGAGAATATAAATGTTGATTTGGAGCAACTCGCCCCTGACAAAAAGCGAGAAATAGCCAGAATCATCACTGGTCTGGAAAACTATCCAGAAAAACACGCTGACCTTTTAGCATCGTTGGATGTGTCGCAGTCAAAGACTCCTGTTTTGGGTATCACGGGTACAGGTGGCGCTGGAAAATCGAGCATGGTGGATGAGATTGTGCGCCGGTTTTTGTTAGATTTTGAAGATAAAACCATAGCGATAGTCTCCGTAGATCCTTCCAAAAGGAAGACTGGTGGTGCGCTTTTGGGTGACCGCATTAGGATGAATGCTATCAACAATGATAGGGTTTATATGAGGTCTTTGGCAACAAGACAGTCCAATTTGGCGCTTTCCAAATATGTGCAAGGTGCAGTGAATGTTCTTAAAAAGGCCAACTTTGACTTGATTATATTAGAGACATCAGGTATAGGCCAATCTGACACAGAAATAGTGGATCACTCAGATATGTCTCTTTACATCATGACCCCTGAATATGGTGCCGCCACTCAATTGGAAAAAATAGACATGTTGGACTTTGCTGATATCATTGCGCTCAATAAGTTTGACAAAAAAGGAGCATTGGATGCATTGAGAGATGTGCGCAAACAATATCAACGCAACCACAATCTCTGGGACATGTCACCCGATGATATGCCTGTCTTTGGCACGATAGCTTCTCAGTTTAATGATCCTGGAACTAATGCATTGTACAAAGCCATCATTCAAGATCTCGAAAACAAAACAAGTATCCGATTTGAATCTAAAATAGATTTGCCTATGGGCGACAGCGAAAAGGTATATATCATCCCACCACAGCGCAATAGATATCTTTCAGAAATATCTGAAAACAATAGACACTATGATGCATCTGCCCTCAAACAAGCAGAAATTGCTTCACAAGTTTATGCGTTCAAGAAGACTTTGGAATCTTTGCCAACTGCCGAAACCAAGGAAAGTTTACAAAAACATTTCGAAAGATTGTGGGACGATCTAACCGGTGAAAACAAGCGTATATTGGAAAATTGGGAAACAAAAAGGGCCAATTATCAAGGTGACGAATATGTATATAAGGTGAGAGACAAGGAAATAAAAGTTCAGACATACACCAAATCTCTTTCGCATTCTAAAATCCCTAAGGTGTGTTTGCCATCCTATAGAGATTGGGGAGACATACTCAAGTGGAATCTTCAGGAAAATGTACCTGGTGAATTTCCTTACACGGCGGGTGTATTCCCATTCAAAAGACAAGGGGAAGACCCTGCTAGAATGTTTGCTGGAGAGGGAGGTCCTGAAAGAACTAATAAAAGATTTCATTACGTATCCTATGGGTTACCTGCAAAAAGACTTTCCACGGCATTTGACTCTGTGACTTTGTACGGTGAAGACCCAGACGACAGACCTGATATTTATGGCAAAATTGGCAATAGTGGCGTAAGCATTTGTTGTTTGGACGATGCTAAAATTTTATATTCTGGTTTTGACTTATGCGATCCATCCACGTCGGTTTCGATGACTATCAATGGTCCCGCAGCTACTATATGTGCCTTTTTTATGAATGCCGCCATAGACCAACAATGCGAAAAATATATTCGTGAAAACAAGTTAGAACATCTTGTAGAAAAAGCCCTAAAAGCCAAATATGACGATAAAGGATGGGAAAGACCTCAGTATAAAGCAGAGCTTCCAGATGGAAATGATGGATTAGGAACGATGCTTTTAGGCATAACTGGCGATGAAGTATTGCCCATAGATATTTACAATTCATTAAAATCCAAAGCGTTGAGCTCAGTGCGTGGAACGGTACAGGCAGATATACTAAAAGAGGATCAAGCTCAAAATACGTGTATATTCAGTACAGAGTTTTCATTGCGTCTAATGGGTGATGTACAAGAGTATTTCATTCAAAAAAATGTGCGAAATTTTTACTCCGTCTCTATTTCAGGGTATCACATAGCTGAGGCGGGAGCTAACCCTATTTCTCAATTGGCATTTACTTTGGCCAATGGATTTACCTTTGTGGAGTATTACCTGAGCAGAGGGATGAATATTGATGATTTTGCACCTAATTTATCATTTTTCTTTAGCAATGGTGTCGATCCTGAATATGCTGTTATAGGAAGAGTGGCTAGAAAATTGTGGGCCAAAGCCATGAAATATAAATATGGTGCCAATGCCCGTTCTCAAATGCTCAAGTACCATATCCAAACATCAGGAAGGTCGTTGCACGCGCAGGAGATAGCTTTCAATGATATCAGGACAACTTTGCAGGCACTATATGCTATATACGACAACTGTAACTCGCTACATACCAATGCCTATGATGAAGCTATCACCACGCCTACTGAAGAGAGTGTGCGCCGTGCTATGGCCATTCAGCTCATCATCAATAAGGAATTGGGACTGACCACTAACGAAAACCCACTTCAAGGCTCATTCATTATAGAGGAGTTGACTGATTTAGTAGAAGAAGCAGTCTTGGCTGAATTTGATAGATTGACGGAGCGTGGTGGCGTTTTGGGTGCTATGGAGACGATGTATCAGCGGAGCAAAATCCAAGAAGAATCTCTCTATTACGAGACGCTTAAACATAATGGCGACTTACCCATCATTGGTGTCAATACATTTTTGTCTAAGGACGGTTCGCCAACCATCATACCTGAGGAAGTGATCAGAGCGACTGAGGAAGAAAAAATGGATCAAATAAAAACCATTGAAAATCTTAAAGCCATTCATTGGGACAAATCTCAAATAGCTCTTCAAAAGTTGCAAAAAGCAGCCATAGAAAATAAAAACCTATTCAACGAACTGATAGATACGGCTAAGATATGTTCTTTGGGT
>CAZBCV010000095.1:5134-11404 GCA_964490495.1 uncultured Aureispira sp.
CAGATTACACACAGTCTTTTTGATGTAGGTGGGAAATATAGGAGGAATATGTAACTGGTTAAATTTGTAGATTTGATAAATAAATAAGGGCAATGTTAGAAAAAAATCAAATTGAGTTTGTTCAGGAAATAAAAGAGCAGATAAAAAGTGCCCAATATCGTGCCTTACAAAAGGTAAATAAGGAGCAAATAAAACTCTATTGGACTATTGGAAAATCAATAGTAATAAAACAACAACAATTTGGTTGGGGAAAATCTATTGTGGAGCTATTAGCCAAAGAACTACAAAAAGAATTTGTAGGAATTAATGGGTTTTCTGCCCGTAATTTGTGGTATATGCGTAACTTATATGAGCAATATTGTAATAGTCATCTAATTCTGCAACCACTGGTGGCAGAAATACCCTGGACACACAATATTTTAATTTTAGAGAAATGTAAAGATGAGCACGAGCGTTTTTATTACATCAATATGACCAAACAGTTTCAATGGTCTAAGTCACAATTAATTAATGCCATAGAAAACAAAAGTTATCAAAATACGCTGATAAGTCAAAATAATTTTGAACAAACCTTATCACCGAAAATTGCTGACGATGCCAGAATGATAATTAAAGATAAGTATATTTTTGACTTCTTAGACCTCTCAGTACCTTATTCTGAAGCTCAACTCGAACAAGCAATTCTTACTAATATTCGAAATTTTTTAATAGAAATTGGTGGAGATTTTTCTTTCATTGGTAATCAGTACCCTTTGAAAATTAGCGATAAAATATTCGAAATTGATTTGCTCCTTTATCATAGAGAATTACAATGTTTGGTAGCGATTGAGCTTAAAATTGATGCCTTCCAGCCTGAATATGCTGGAAAAATGAATTTCTATTTGTCCGCATTAAACGATAAGGTTAAAAAACAACATGAAAATCCAAGTATCGGAATAATTATCTGTAAATCAAAGGATAGAACAACAGTGGATTTTGCACTACAAGATGTAAATAAACCCATAGGAATCGCAACTTATAATCTTAGCAAAGAATTACCGAAAGACATCAAAGACTATTTTCCATCAAATGAAGAATTAATAGAAAAAGTGGAGGCTATTACGGCATATTTGAAAAAGAAAACTATAAGTAGAAAAATATAAAATAGAAAGGAATATTCATACATACACAACTTCTCAATGAACATAGCTAACAAAGTTTATGTTAATTTTTTGGGTCAGATTACACACAGTCTTTTTGATGTAGGTGGGAAATATAGGAGGAATATGTAACGGGTTAAAATGATAAAATGATGATTATTCAATCCATCCAATAATTTTAAAATATGTAAGTATGCCTTACTTAAAAATAACTTTATTTTTGACAATGATAGGGGTTTACGTAGGTTGTTCTTCGTTAAAACAATCAGCCTATAATTCTAAATACTTTGAAGAAACCGTAGCCACAATTCCTGCACAATATGAACAAAAGTTTGAAAACATACCTGTTTTTACTGGACAAACGACTCATTCTAATTATCTCGACAATGTAAGCTATATGACTAAACAGCCAAGTAACGGGTGGGAATATAGAGTATTGCCTGATTGCGATGAAGCTTTAATAAAAAATTGCGAAGTTCTTTGTCTTGTCAAAAAACCGGCTGAGTTCAACACTTTCCAAGTTGTTAATGATACCAATTATATTACCGATTTTAAATGGGTCACTGTTGATTATTTTGGTGAAATCATTGAAGATGAACACAAAGTCAAAGTTAAAAAATTAAAAAGAGAATATATCGATAATGAGATTATTGCGGCCTTGGAAAATATATTACAACTTCCACAAACCAATGAAAACTATGAGTATAAATCACTTATGAGGGCCATTACAATTTATAAAAAAGAAAATAATCTGAAAGATTTTGAAAGTTTTTATTTAGACGCGGAACTCTTGTCACATATGGGAATTGATATGAATGAAGTGTTAAAATAAGAGCTGCTGAATAAAATTTTTATCCAAGTGAAATGTTTTTTGTTTTAGTTGTCTTTATTAAATACGTTTTTGAGTTAATATTACAATTCAGTTTTTGTTCCTATTTACTTAATTTCATTGCTTTTACTTTTTTGATATTCTTGTCTGCCAAGAATTTTTGATATTCATTTGATTCCTTTCCGAAAAGTGCCACCTTACCATTTTTGTCACTATGAATACCAAAACCATATGTTTTTGTTAGAGGGGAAGTTCGGAAACAAGGTTGACCTTTTGAAAATAATTGTTCCCGTGTTTTATTATGTTCAGCTTTTATCAAATCATTTCGATCAACAAATACTTGAAAAAAAATGTCGTCCTAACAGAATTTGTAGGTGTTTTTAACATTCAGTTCGTATTGTATTTCGCAACAGTCTTTTTCGCTTTTGCTGGCGGTATTGTACCGCTGTTCACTTTTGTGTCTTCTGCTACTTCAATAAAAGTGTCAAAATAGTTTGTTGAATGTACCTTCATATTTTACTATATTTATTGTTGACGGGTTTCGTGTTACAACACACTCTGACTTTTTATAAAACCTAAATTTATTTTAATAAAAAAATATACATACTTCTGCATATCAATTTATTAATAAACTTTAACTATCTATAAAAATACTTTAAAACTTATGAAATTCTTGCATTGCGATTTTCAGTAGCAAAGGTAAAAGAAAAATTTATGTGGTGGAGAAAAAAAGCTATTTTAGGGTTCTTTCAAAAAGCGAAAATATTCTTTTGTATTCATCTAGCCAGCTTTCTGTGTATCTGAAACCATGGTCTTCTATGGGATACACAGCCATTTCCCAATTGTCTTTTTTGAGTTCTATCAACCTCTGCGACAATCGCACTACATCTTGAAATTGAACATTGACATCTAAGATCCCATGAAGAATCAACAAATCATTTTTTAAGCCATCGGCATGATATATCGGTGAGCTCTTTCTGTACGCATCAGGATCTTCCGTGGGCGTATTGAGAATGTTTGAAGTATATCCATGATTGTAATGTGCCCAGTCCGTCACGGACCTCAATGCAGCACCACTTCTAAATGTATGGGGTGATGTAAACAGGGCCATTAAAGTGATGAAACCACCATATGAGCCACCATAAATACCTATTTTTTCAGGATTAATTCCATGTTCTTTCACTAAATATTGTGCGCCATCTACAAAATCTTCTAAGTCTCGTCCGCCCATGTGTCTGTATATGGCCGTTCTCCAATCTCGCCCATATCCCTTACTGCCTCTATAGTCGATATCCAAAACGGTATAGCCTCTCTCCATCAAAAAATGATGAAACATATATTCCCTGTGATAGCTGCTCCACCAATGATGTACATTTTGTAAATAACCAGCTCCATGCACAAAAAGCACGGCCCGTCCATTTTTTATTTTTTTATCAGGAGCGTATATTCTGGCTGGAACTTTCACACCATCACTGGCTGTAAATTCAACTATCTCTGGTGCTATCCACGGATAGGTTTGAAATTGAGCGGTAGTGGAAGTGGTGAGTTGCTGCATTTTAGCATTAGGTTCGTTCAGCATCCAATACAGTTCCCATGGCCGATTACTATAGGAATAATTGATAGCTAAGTGTTTTTCATCTGGAGAAATATGGACTTCATGACCTCCTATATTTTTTGTAATTTGAGTCATACGCCCGGTTTCTGCATCTACATGATAAAAATGATGCTCGTGTGGGCCTTGTGCATTAGCTGTGACAAAAAAAGTCTTTTCGTCGTGAGAGAGTTGTGTACTCAACACTTCAAAACTGCCTTGGGTCAAAGATCTTTTAGTTTTTGATTTCACATTATAGATATAGATGTGCGAAAACCCAGATTCTTCAGACAAAAACCACACTTCTGTGCCATTTTTGAGCCAGCCTATATGGGATGAATAAATGCCTGGACCGCCTATCCACGCCTCATCTCGTTGTCTATCTATGGTTTCCAATTGGCCGGATGTGATGTTTAATTGGCATATCCATCTGTCTTTGTTGTCATGTGATCTCACTTCTACAATGGCCTCACCCACGGTATTGAAAACGGGCCGACTTGTATATACCTGCCTATCAGTATCGAATGTGTTTTTATACTGAGAAGTATCTTTGTGATAGGTTCTTAAAAAATCTGGTTTTTGCCTTATTCCTTCAAGATTTTCAGTATTTATTTTTACAATTTCTTGACTTGTTGTGTTGAATATGTAAGATTCGGATTTGGAGCTGCTTATGCCTACTTTAGCACGTGCGGTCTTATTTTCTGCATATCCGGAGGCATGCATGTAGTTGTGGACATCCGTGTTTTTAGAGTTTTCGTTTTTGTCAAGGGTATAAAATACATATTGGCCATCTGACGAAATCGTGAGTTGCCTTAGTGATTTGTCGCCTATATAAATGGGTGCTATTTTGGGTTTATTATTTCTGGCTTTGTTGAGTTCTTTATTTTTAGTTTGGGTTTTTATGATGTCAAATAATTCCATTTGCTGGTCTATTAACCATTGTTCATTGGCTGTTGTAGGTTTTTCTTTTTTATCTTCTCCATTCCTAAAATCTGTCAATTGTTGAATAAAACCCTTGTCATACTCCCATAAGAAAATGTTGTTTTTTTCTAGAAAATAAATCCCATCACCCTTTACATTAAATCGGAGAGGGCTTTTGCTGCTTACATTCTGAGTGAGTTTTTTGAGGCTGTCTTTCTTCGAAAAATAAATAAAAATATCTTCATTGTCGATGAGTAAATATTTGTCTTGGAATTTATCCACAATGGTTTTGGTAGAAAAATAATTGTCTTCTTGGCCCACGAGTAGGGTAGTAACAGTATCTTTCAATTCTACTTGAAATCTTTGAGTAGAATCTATTGCATTGGAGTTCTTTTTAGTGTAATATATTTTTTTACTATCGATAGACCAAGATATATTTTGGGGCGTGTGACCAATAAAATCTTCACCTTGCATAATGTCTTCTAATTGCAATAAATTGGATTTCTGGCTTTGTAGAAAGAAACCTTGTGCCAATAAGAATAAAAATGCAATAGTTTTTAAATTAAAAAACTTCATTACCCATGCACAGTTTTTGTGATTAAAGAGATATTAAAACCTTTGAATTTTATTTTTTCAATCAGTTGATTATAGATTTTTTCGTCCATTATGCTTGTACGGGATAGAATCCACAAATATTTTCTATTGGGATGGCCTACCACGGCATAAGAATAATCATCAGCCAACTCAATTATCCAATATTTGCCCCGAAACGGCCAAAAGAATTGAACTTCCAATTGAGCATTGCCAGTATTGGGTACAATGAAAGCTTTGCCTTTGATGTAGGAAATAGGCCCATTGATGTCGTCTTTGTTGCAGCTATTTTCTACTATTAAATGTCCCTTAGGACTCATGGAATACGTGGCTGTGGTGTTGTGACATCCTTTTTGGAAGCGTTGGGGAAATGATGCTATCTCGTACCATTTTCCAGAGTATTTTTCGACATCAACAGCACTGACGGTATCTAAATGCTTATTGGAGTCACATTGACTAAACAAAAAAGAAATTGCCATAAGGAATAATAAGTATTTGTAATTGTACATATTTAGGATTATGTAGTTAACAACATTGATAGTGTGAAATTGTTATCAATTGTGGTATTATCTAAAAGTCCAAAATGGAAACAGACAAAAGAGTTGAATTTGAAAATTTTACATGGATTGATATTCTCGAACCTGATATTGAACAACTTTATGGCATAGCCAAAGATTATCAGTTGGATGTTTTTCAAATAAAAGACAGTTTGGAAAGAGGGCATTTACCAAAATTTGAAAAGACCACTCACCATAACTTTTTAATATTGCGCGGCTTTACTGCAAATATTTCTAACAGAATTACCACAATTATTGAATTATCTAACAAAATTGCTTTTTTTTATTCCGACAGTGTTTTAATTACTGTTCATAGAGCGGAGTTTGGCTTTTTAAATATAGCCAATAAGGATTTTAAAAATTCTGAGCATTTAGTGCTTTATTTGATAAAAAAGATTTTACAGACATTCGAACAACCTTCAACATATCTTTCAGATTTTGCTGATGAAACTGAAAGGACTATATTTCTAAAAGACTTTTCAAAAGTGTCTTTGGAGGATTTATATTTCCACAAATCTCAAGCAAGAATTACCAAAAAACTCCTTCAAATTTCTCAAAATACACTCAACGAAATACAAGTGAAGCCCGAAAATCAATATGCTTTACAGGATATCAAAGACAAAATTTTAAATTTGATTTTAA
>CAZBCV010000096.1:0-11365 GCA_964490495.1 uncultured Aureispira sp.
TCTTATATACTCCGAAGGGTCGTGTGTAATCATATTTCTTGATTTATAAGTTCTTTTTTATTCTCCTTCACTTCTTGAGGTTGCTCAACCGAACAACATTTCACCAAAGCATTTGCAACGTGCCACATCAAAACTGGAGGAACAGTATTTCCGATTGCTCTGTATTGTCTATTTTCTGAAACAACATCCAATTTGAATGATTCGGGGAATGATTGAATATTTGCCGCTTCTCTCGGTGTAAATCTTCTGTATTTTCCGTCAACCATCAAAACTGGGTCAGTTCCGTTTAAACTCACTTTTGCCAAATGCGAACTAATGGTGTTGCAAGGTTGCTCTAAGTCTTGAACTCTTCCTTTGTTCATTTTCTCACGAACTCGAAGCATACCGTCAACTGCTCTTTGACTGAAAAACCATTTATCGTCAAGGTCTGCTTTCGTGTCAATCACTTGTTTTAGTTTGACTTTTGAGCCATTGAGTGTGTTGGGCTGAGGAAAACGAAACTTGAAATAATCATCAAATTCTCTGAAACCAACTATAAATACCCTTTCTCTTTTTTGTGGTACGCCAAATTCAGAAGCATTTAAAAGTTTGTGATGAATATAATATCCTGCTTTCTCTATCATTTATCTGGTTTTTTATTTTGAATTTTCTTTACCTCTTTTAAAATCTTTTTCTCCTCACTTTCCAATCTTCTTTCGACTTTTTTTACATCTTCTGAAGGTGGAAGTTTTTCAGGTTTAACTCCTCTATCATTAAGTATTTTCCTGACCGCTAAATTATTTTCAATGTGTTCCTTTGTTATTTGAGCATCTCCTTTTAAATCTTTATCAACTACATTATGACTTGTCAATTCAGTTGCAAAGTCTTTGGCTTTAATTGTCAAAGTTGGAAGGAAATCAGCTAGTGGCCTGTTGGCAGGAATTTGTAAAATACGTTTCATATCATTTGTTGTTCTGCCACCGAACAAAGCTTGATCACCTTTTGAACGAATAATTGCAAAGCTTTTATTGTCAACGCCTCTTTCAAAAATAATTCCTGAAAGCTTCTTTTCAGATTGAGATAGTTTTTCACGAGCAGTAACTCTTGCAACATCTAACAATCTCTTTTCTATTATTTCCTGTCTTCTAGTTTGAACCGCAAAATAAGTTTGAGCAAATGCGATCTCGGATTTTGTAGTTGCATCTCCATTTTGTGCAATCAAATAACAGGCATATCTTGTTAGTGCAATATCTTCAATAGGTTTTTGAGCTCCACTACCGATTTCGACCATTTTGCTGAATTCAGCAAAATGGTTTTTAGTAGCTTCCCCAGCTTGTTCACAGGACTTTTCAGCCTTGTCGATTACATTTTTAAAATTTCTCCATTGCGAATAACCTAAAATAGTTTGAAGTTCTCTCGCACTCCAACATTCAACACCTTCATAATCATAACAAGCACTTTCAAACTTCTGAAACAGTTCTTTTATAAATTCTTTTTTCATAATTCTTTACTTTTGAAACACAACATCATTATGGAACTCAATAAATTCAGCACCTGGCAAGAACTTAATTGGCAAATTCATTTGGACATTTTCAAACCTTTTAATTTCAGTTTCAAAAAATGCTTCTTTTGAATATCGTGTTAATTTGTTTGAAAAAATAACTTCAAAATCTTTGTTAATGCTAATTAATCCTTTGTCAAAAGCTCTATCCAAGGTAGCCGACAGACAAATCCCATTGGCAGGATTTAATCTATTCTTTTCATCTTTTGACCAAGGTTTAATATGTGATGCAATTAATAGTTCAGGAATTGTGATGCCAGTTAATGCACAACCAAAAGTATAATTTGACAAAACTATGCTTCGGAAATAATCTTGGTTAGTTCTTGCTGTTCTTACACGAATTTTATTTTCACCTTTTTTTGACTCATCTAATTTGATTTCTACATCAATAGGTGTTTCGATAAAGTCATTTGTTTTGTTTTTGAGAAGTTGCTCACTTTCAACAAAAAGTTCATCAAAATTTTGAGTGAATTCTATGAATACTTCTTTATCTAATTTCCCAATGTTTGTAGCACCTTTTCGCCCTAATAACTTTTGTTTCGGGTCAAGGCTTACGAAGTTGACTAGTTTATAAGCAATTGCACCAGGAGACCTGCCGAGTATTTCAGCTAATTTTTTCACTTCAGCATTTCTATTATTGAACTGCCCATAAGGCAATTTGCAATAAAACCACTTCTTTTGTAATTTTTCTTTCTCCACGTTCCATTTTGCTTAAGATGGCTACATCTACATCTACTAGGGCAGCGACTTTTCGTAAAGGAATTTGATTTTCTTCACGAATTTGCCTTAATTTCTTACCAATTGTTTGTGTTGACATAATATCTATTGACATAAAGTGTCAAAGATATGAATAGTTTTTATATTCAAACACATATTCAGTAGAATTTTTTTATTAAAAACCCACAATTTTTTTCATAAGACCTTTTTACTGAATACACAAAATGATATATGATTCTGTACTATATTCATCAAATATTTTTTTTTGCTTTCACTCCAATAAATTTCAGATACACCTCCCATCCAAATGACCTCTATCATCATTCGATATGATTATTCTACATTTCATTAAAACATGTAACACAAGTAACATACAATTTTATTATTTATCACCACCTTTGACAAATATTTAATTCTAACAATCATGAACAACAAAAAATTAAAATTAGTTATTATAGGTGGAGGCACTGGAGGTGTCATGTTGTCTTCGAGAATGCTTAAAATTGGAGCCCCTTTAGATATCACGATAATTGAACCCAGTGATACACATTGGTATCAACCTGCATGGACTCTAGTAGGTGCAGGCACATTCGATTATGATAGCACTCGAAAGCCTATGGCGGAACTGATGCCAAAAGGCGTCAATTGGGTAAAAGATATCGCCACAGGGTTCAGGCCAGAACAAAATAAAGTTTTAACATCAAATAGCGGAGAACTTGAATATGATTTTTTGGTCATATCTGCAGGATTGGTCTATGAAAACAGTCTTATTCCTGGTCTTGAAGAGTCCCTTGGCAAGGGCAATGTTTGTAGTATCTACACAGATCCTAACCATACATGGAATGTCATCAAAAATTTTAAAGGAGGAAGAGCGATTTTTACCCAACCCAATACCCCTATAAAATGTGGCGGCGCGCCCCAAAAAATAGCTTATTTAGCTGCTGATTATTTTCGTAAAAACCACTTATCTGAAAAGGTTAGATTAACTTTTGCTACGCCTGGAGGTGTAATTTTTGGAGTAAAACCCATAGCAGAAACCTTAATGAATGTCATCAAACGATATAATATAGATTTCAAACCTTCACACACCTTGGTGAAAATAGAAGCCGAAAGAAATGTTGCTATATTCAAACACACGGGAGTGGACGGAAGTCCTTGTTTTTTGAATGAAGATGGTGTCACCAATCATGAAGGCTCAGAACACGAGTTTGAAGTAAAATATGACATGCTTCATTTAGCACCTCCACAAGCTGCACCAAAATTTATTAGAGATTCTGTTTTAGCTAATGAAAATGGTTGGTTAGACGTGAACATTAATACCTTACAACACAATAAATATCCAAATATTTTTGGAATAGGAGACGTTGCGGCCCTACCTACTGCTAAAACTGGAGCAGCCATTCGCAAACAAGCGCCTGTGGTTATAGACAATATGTTATCTATGATTAAAAATAATACTTTGGGTAAAAAATTATATGATGGCTATTCATCATGTCCTTTGGTAACAGGTTATGGCAAAATGGTTTTGGCCGAATTCAATTATAAAAACGAATTTACACCCGATCCAAAACTCAAACAAATGCTTATTTTCGATAGCGACAAGGAGCATTGGAGACTTTGGATGTTAAAAAAATATGGGCTACCTTATCTTTATTGGAACAAAATGATGAAAGGCGAGGAAGTATAAAAATAACAACCTAAAAAGCTCAATTTAAAAGGTCTGAAACAAAATGTAAAATGTTTCAGACCTTTTTTTGTTACTCTTCACGAAATGACTCTATGATTTCTTTAGCCTTCTCGACATCTGACTCGTGGACCTTTATTTCGACATATTCTGTGGGCAGCATACTATGTTGCTCGCCAAACTTATATGTATTGATACCTTCATTTTCTAAGGCGGCAATGATTAATTCAGCCATTAAATGGTCGGAATATGTAGCCACTGAGATGAAATTTTCTGTTTGCATGTTTTTATATTTAAAGGATTCAACCCTTAAACAATATTATAGGTTGGTTTTGTTCTTTACTTTGTCTTTTTTTTACAATTAGTTTCTCATTTATAAATTAATTAATGCATTTTAAATAATCATATAAATATATTGCTCGCTAAAATTTCATAATTCAAGACTATTTTTTGACCTTTGTGGCTTATTTTTTAAGTATCCTGCATATGATTTCCTTTTTTCGTTCTTTATCAAATACAATTTACGCAGTTCTAACTTCTAAAAATATCGCATTAGCAGACGTCGAAAAACTAAAGTGGCTATTCGGTGAGGCTGAGAAGGTGGATGCAAAAGACATTTACTCACCCTTTATTGGGCCACGAGCCGCTATGATTACTCCATGGAGCACCAATGCTGTAGAGATCACTCAAAACATGGGTATAGAAGGAATAGTGAGAATTGAAATGTTCTTTCCACTCAACGATGAGAGCCACTGGGATGCCATGTTGTATCAAAAATATACCCACTTGCATCAGGATATTTTTAAATTAGAAATAACGCCAGAACCTATACATTACATTGAAGATATAAATACATACAATACTAACGAAGGGCTCTCATTAAGTGATGATGAGGTCGCTTATCTTGAAAATTTATCAATTAAACTAGGAAGGAATTTAACAGATTCAGAAGTTTTTGGATTTTCACAAGTCAACTCGGAGCATTGTCGTCACAAAATATTTAATGGAACATTCATAATAGATGGTGTTGAACAAAAGGAGACTTTATTTTCGATGATTAAAAAGACTTCGGCTACACATCCCAATGATATTGTATCTGCCTATAAAGACAATGTTGCTTTCGTCAAAGGTCCTGAAAGTGTTCAGTTTTCGCCTGTTGCAGCAGAAAAACCTTCTTCATATGCTAAAAAGTCTTTCGAATCTGTCCTCTCGCTAAAAGCTGAAACCCATAATTTTCCCACTACAGTCGAACCCTTTAATGGTGCAGCCACTGGCTCAGGTGGAGAAATAAGAGATAGATTGGCTGGTGGAATAGGTTCCTTGCCTTTGGCTGGTACAGCAGTTTATATGACAGCTTATAGTCGATTGTCTTCAAAAAAACCATGGGAGGAAGCTGTTGAAGATAGAAAATGGTTGTATCAAACTCCCTTAGACATATTAATTAAAGCTTCTAATGGAGCCTCTGATTTTGGTAATAAATTTGGACAACCGCTTATTGCAGGGTCTCTTTTCACTTTTGAGCACCAGGGTAACGAAAAAATAATGGGTTTTGACAAAGTCATTATGTTGGCTGGAGGTATAGGTTATACTGTGGCTTCTCAAGCTCAAAAAAAACACCCTGAACCTGGTGACGTCATTGTTGTGATGGGTGGCGACAATTACCGCATAGGTATGGGTGGCGCAGCTGTGTCCTCGGCTGATACTGGTGAGATGGGTTCAGGTATAGAACTAAATGCTGTGCAAAGGTCTAATCCAGAAATGCAAAAAAGAGCAGCCAACGTTATCCGAAGCCTCGTAGAAAGCGACCAAAATCCGATTATTTCAATACATGATCATGGAGCAGGTGGACATTTAAATTGTTTGTCAGAATTGGTAGAAGAACAAGGAGGACACATAGATTTGGATGCATTGCCCATTGGAGACCCTACACTTTCGGCAAAAGAAATCATAGGCAATGAATCTCAAGAGCGTATGGGCCTCGTCGTGAAGTCTAAAGATTTAGAAAATATTCAATTAATTGCTGAACGTGAACGCGCGCCCATGTATAATGTAGGTACCATTACTGGTGACCATAAGTTTGTCATTTCCTCGTCTTTGACCGGACAAAAACCTATGGACTTAGGAATGGATGACCTATTTGGTTCAAGCCCAAAAACAATAATGAAGGACACCAACATCACGGTGCGCTATGATGAAATTGAAACTCAAATAAACAACATCGACCAAGACTTGCGCCTTTTACTTCAATTGGAAGCAGTGGCCTGTAAAGATTGGCTCACCAATAAGGTAGATAGATGTGTCGGGGGCCGCGTAGCTAAACAACAATGTGCCGGACCATTACAATTGCCTTTGAACAATTGTGGTGTTATGGCTTTGGACTATGATACCCACCAAGGGATAGCAACTTCTATTGGACACTCTCCTATCACTGCTTTGATTTCACCAGAGGCGGGTAGTAGAAACAGTATAGCCGAAGCTCTAACAAACTTAGTTTGGGCTCCTTTAGAAAAAGGGTTGCATGGTGTATCTTTATCGGCCAATTGGATGTGGCCATGCAAAAACCCAGGCGAAGACGCAAGATTATATAAAGCCGTAGAAGCTTGTGCTCAAATGGCGATGGACTTAGGTATAAATATTCCTACGGGTAAAGATTCTTTGTCCATGAAACAAAAATATCCTGACAAAGATGTGATAGCTCCTGGAACGGTTATTATAAGTACGGTAGGCCATTGTTCAGACATTCGAAAAGTGATAGAGCCCGTCATTCAAGCGGAGGGTGGAAGTGTTTATTATATCAATATGTCCTTTGGGCCACATGAGTTGGGGGGTTCATCATATGCTCAAATACAAAACAAAATTGGGAGAAAATGTCCTGATGTCCATGATATTGAAAAATTCAAGATAACCTTCAATATTATTCAAAATTTAATTAAAAAAGGCAATATCATCGTTGCTGGTCATGACATTGGAAGTGGAGGCTTGATCACCACTTTATTGGAAATGTGTTTTGCAGATACTAAGGCAGGTTTGGAAATAGATTTGTCAAGCGTAGGCGTTCAAAATAGTTGTCAACTTTTGTTTTCTGAAAATGTAGGAATAGTATTTCAAGTGGCCAAAGGACAAGAAGAAGTTGTACAAAACGCGTTTAAAGATGTAGGGGCTTTTGTGTATGAAATTGGTCAATTTATTGATGAGACTGTTATAAAGATTACAAATTATAATGACCACTTTGAATGGAATATTGCGGATTTAAGGCAAGAATGGTATAAAACATCATGGCTTTTGGACAAGAATCAATCTGGAGAATTACATGCCAATATGAGATATGAAAATTATGCTCAACAGCCTTTAGAATTTATCTTTCCTAATACATTTGCAGGATCTTTGCCCTCTGAGGTAACCCATCGCCAATTTAAGGCTGCCGTTATTAGAGAAAAAGGAAGTAATTCGGAGCGCGAAATGGCTCATGCTTTATATTTAGCGGGTTTTGATGTGATTGATGTGCATATGACAGACTTAATGAGTGGTCGCGAAACTTTAGAAAATATAGATTTTGTAGGGGCTGTGGGAGGATTTTCAAATTCTGATGTATTAGGTTCGGCCAAAGGATGGGCTGGGGCATTCAAATACAATGAAAATGCTCAAAAAGCCCTTAAAAACTTCTTTGACAGACCCAATACTCTTTCAGTAGGTATATGTAATGGCTGTCAGCTTTTTATGGAATTAGGTTTAATCTATCCAGAACACGATGTCGCACCTCAAATGCATTTTAATGATTCTCACAAACACGAAAGCAATTTTACATCTGTAGTAGTACAACCCAACAATTCGGTCATGTTGAAAAATTTAGAGGGTTCTAGATTGGGTGTGTGGATTTCGCACGGCGAAGGTAAATTCAAACTTCCCAAAGAGGAAAGTGCTTACCAAATCGTAGCTAAATACGGATATGACAAATATCCTGCTAACCCCAATGGTTCAGACTATAATACAGCAATGATGTGTAGTCCAAACGGCAGACACCTGGTCATGATGCCGCATATAGAACGTTCTATATTCCCATGGAATTGGGCCCATTACCCTAAAGATAGAAATGACAATATATCTCCATGGGTTCAAGCCTTTGTAGATGCACGGTTATGGTTGGAAAGTCAAGGGGAGAGGTAATTATTCAAATACCACAATAATAACGCCTTCAGTGTCTGATTTATAATTCCTTACAGCTATATTCCTATTGTTGTATTCAAGCGTAATAGCCTTTGGTTCCGATGTATCAAAAAACATGTTCGCACCTTTCAAAAATGGAACAAAATTAAAAGTAGGATGTGGTGTTGCATTAGATATTTTATTCCCATTGTCATATAAGAATAACGCAATGGTTGAATTATTTGGACTACATAGGGCTGCATTTGACAATTGTATGTCTTGAACTATCAAATTGTCACGCTGATGAATGATGGCTTTATTGGCTGAAAAAATGGCTACAACACTTTGTTCATCAGATTTTGGCAACGTTGACAATAAAATACCAGCAAGAGACGAAGCAGGGGGAAATACTCTTAAATACACAAATGGATTATGGTTTTTGAAAGGTTCTCTGTAATAATGCAAAGTTCTAAAACCTTCTCTATCTGACTCCAATACAAATTCTGTGTACTCATTGTGCAAAACTTCAATATCGCGAAAATCACCATTTTCATCCACCTTAATATCAATACCACTGCTTTTTCTAGTTGCGGTTATCTTGTCCACATAATACATAGTCACCTTTACTGCCGATTCGGGACTATTTTCTCCTAAACTTATAATTCTGCCACTAATTTTTGGGTTAGTTATGGATTGAATTTCTTTGTGAAGTAAATTTACATCAGGAAAAATAAATTTAAAAATTTCTTCAAAACTTTTTTCTGATGTGGCAACTTGATAGTGGTCAAGGTCATCAAAAACAATATTTTTAGCTTCGAGAATCTCTGCTCCTTGAACTATTAAATCAGCTTTTGAATAAATATTTAATGTAGGAATTTCTCCATTAGGGCCTGCAGGCTTCGATTGAGGATTGCTCCCAATATGAATATATTTAGCTATTTTTTGTGCAAAATCAGGATTAGAACAATAATTGTAACCTATACTTCCTCCAGCTGAATGACCCATAAGTACCACTTTGGGTTTTCCTGTATTTTTCAATACATTATCAATATAGTTATTGAGTTTTTCAAGATTTGATGCATTGTTGCCACTTGTAGTGTTCCAATCAAAAGCAAATAGATAATTAGCAGGATATTTATTACTTATAAATAACATAGCAGGCTGAGCATAAGTGTCTCCTGAAGCCAGCATACCATGAATCATTACAATAGGGATCAAATCTTCTTTTTCCCACTCAAAAGGAGGGTTTGGTTGGTCATTATTGTTGACAGTGGGTGTTTCTTTAGAACATGAAAATACAAGAAGAAACCCAATAAAAAGTGATAACATACGCATAGCAAATCAAATTGATTAAAAAATAATAAAAAAATGAGAGCATCAAAATTTTTAAATTTCGATACTCTCATTTGAATTATTAAAGGTATTTACTTTTATTTTTCTTTACCTCCATTAAGGAAATCTTGATAAGCATCTAGCTCATCCCATTTGCCTTGAGCAGCCATTTCAGCTTGTTTTGGCCACGTGCCTGGGTCAGCCAATGCATAATTAGGCCCTGCATTATCCAATATTTCTTTTATTCTATCGGATGATGTTTCTGAAAGAGCTTGCCATGTATTGATCCCGGCATTATTTAGTAATGATTCTATTTTGGGTCCTATTCCTTCAATGGCTTTAAGGTCATCTTGTTGCCATCTTCTTATTATTCTAGCTTTAATAAGCCATTTTTCCAATTTAGAATCCGTTTCTCCAGTAGTCACTGTGTCGCTCCTGCCAGTATCCAATTGTTTTTGAAGAGTAATAAGGTCATTCCATTGTCCATCTACAGCCAAAGCGGCTTGTTGTGGCCATGTTTTAGGATCAATTATTCTGTATTTGTCTCCATATTTATCAAGAATATCTCTTAAAGATTGAGGCGAAGAGTTGGCCAACATTCCAAAATTAGTGATACCATTTTCTTTAAGAACCTCTTCCATCTTTGGTCCTATACCCTCAACAATTTGGAGATTATCTGTGCCTATAGCTGCTCCCCACTTATCACCTGTGCTTATAGATGAGGTAGGCATTGCCGCTGCTGCCATTGTTGCAACGGGTGCTGCCACATTCGTTGCACTCAGTTTTATAGTATCTCCAGCTTTTGATTCTTGACACTCTCTCAATTGGCCTTTGTACAAAGCTATATTTCCTTCTGCTTCCATTCTGGCTTTGTTGGCATTTTCAAGATCCAACTCTAAGCCTCTAATTTTAGCATTTAGGCCATTAATTTTATTTTCTAATTCTGCGATTATTGATTTCAAACGACCCCAAATAAGCCATCCTAATCCTAATCCTAACAAAAATGGAAGTAGCCATGGCCATATCCAGTGTAAACTACAAAAGTCAAATAAATTAAACATGTTTTTATGATTTAAATAGATTTATTGAATGATTTTTAATTCTGTACGTCTATTGGCTGCTCTTCCCTTTTCTGTTTCATTGGTTTGAACGGGTTGAGTTTCACCTTCTGAAGTACTTTCAATTTTTGATGGGTTGACGCCTTTAGACAAAAGATAATTTTTGACTATGTCAGCCCGTCTTTGCCCCAATTTCATGTTGGATTCTGGACTACCTATATTGTCTGTATGACCATTCAATTGAATGGTTTCTCCCGATGCAATGACCCTTTGGGCTACATCATCCAAATAAGCTTCTACTTCTTTATTATTCAACTTATTGGTGGAGTTGAAAGGGAAATAGATGTCAGTAGCATTAGCTGTTTCTTTAATGCTTGCTGTAGAAGTTCTAATACCAAAAGAAGCGGACTCAAAGAGCTGAGACTTGAAAGCTTCGGCACAATCGACGCCTTTGGCACTAAAAATAATTTGATCATCATTAAGATCAGCAAACAACTTTCTTGTCTCTCGAGCCCGTGACAATCCTAGAGTCTCATCCTCTGGTGGTGCTGTATTCGTACAATACCAACCAGTGATATCTAATTTGTGGGTTTCATCTACTAAATTTACTAATGAGTCTTTGATACGCGGCCACCCCTCTCCCACAACAGGAGTAGCACTAGCATAATTAAACAAAAGTGGCCCAGATTTTTGGATGGTTTCTACCACTGAGGATACTGGCGCTGCATCATTTTGACAACAGTTTTTGTACTCTCTATTGTATATCCATCCCAACAGAAGCCACAGTAAGACCATTAGTCCGATTAAAATGTCTCTCATACTAAAAGTTTGGTTTTACAATGTGTTGAAATTCAAGGTGAAAGTTATGACATATTTTGATTCTGACAAAAA
>CAZBCV010000097.1:0-11331 GCA_964490495.1 uncultured Aureispira sp.
CAAGAAATAGTAGCCATTAAAACTAAAACAGAAAATCCAAATGACAAGGAAGAAACTTTTAGGAACATGACTGTTTATAGATTGGATTTTGCGGCAAAAATTAGAGACGAAAAAGGAAATGAAGAGCTCATTATTATAGAGGTACAGAAGTCCAAAACATTTAATGACTCAATGAGATTTCGAAGATATTTAGGAAAACAATATATGAACGAGAGCCATTTTAAGTTAGTGACAAATGAAAAAGGCCATGAAATAAAGTCAGGCACACCGATATATTCTATTTATTTTTTAGGTGAAGCATTAAATGGGTTTGAAAATCATCCAATAGTAAAAATCAATTATGCGCTGATTGATCACACCACCAAAGAAATTATACAAAAAGATGATGATTTTATAAAAAGTTTGTATCACAATGGAACAATAATAAATATCGCAGCGTTAAAAGATAGACGCAGGGAAGAGTTAGAAATATTGTTATCCATTTTTGATCAAGATAATATTACAGAAGATATGCATATAGTTAACGTAAAAGAAAAGGATTTTCCAATGAATTATCGCCCCATAATTAAAAGGCTTCAACAAGCCGTAGCTGACAAGGAAGTCAGAGAAATTATGGAATTAGAGGACGAATATATAAAAGAAATCCTCGATTATGAAGAAAGATTTGCTGTTCAGAATAAGTTATATTTAGAAGAAAGAAGGCAAAAAGAAGAAGAAAGAAAAAGAAATGAAGAAGCAATTTTGTTGCTCCTAAAAACAGGCATGTCAAAAGAAGAAATTGCCCATCAATTGAAATTACCCATAGGTTATATCGAGTCTTTACAACGATAATAATTTCTTTTTATGCCTTTTACGAATTCTAAAGAAAAGGATTTTCCAATGAATTATCACCTCATAATTAAAAGGCTTCAACAAGCCGTAGCTGACAAGGAAGTCAGAGAAATTATGGAATTAGAGGACGAATTAATGTTTAAATAATGTCTTATGAATTTATAGGGGTAAAAAACAATAATTTCTTTTAGAAAAAAGCAAACAAAGGAAAGATTTAGCTTTTTACCATGAAGTAAAATATAAATTCACTTATAAGGCCCTATTAGAAGATATTTTTGTATCCCACTATCCTGTAATTAGACATAAGACATAAGTTACTCTTCAAGTGTTATGAGAAATCTGGAATATTTTACTTTTTTTCTACATCATGTTTCATTTATTTCATAATTTTGCAATTTTTATTTAATCTAAATAAAATATTGCTTGTGCAAAAAACACTTTTGACCGCAGAATTTGATACTTTTTACAATATTATTGAAATACAAGAGTCCCCGTTTACTACCAAACTCATTAATTTGGGAATGGCTCCTGGGGCTTCTGTAAAAGTCATTCGTAAGGCCCCATTTGGTCAAGTGTATTACGTAAAGGGAGAAAATTCGACAGTAGCTCTAAGACTCGATGAAATGGCATATATTCTTATTGCTTAAAATAAAAATGTAAATGGCTTTAAAAAAAATAGCCCTTATAGGCAACCCAAATTCAGGGAAATCCACTTTATTTAATGTGCTCACGGGCCTCAATCAAAGTGTATCGAATTTTCCTGGTGTAACAGTGGATAAGAAATCAGGAATTATCCAACTCAAGAGTGAGACTAAAGCACTTTTGACCGACATGCCTGGCTCATATAGTGTTTTTCCCAACTCAGAAGAAGAGCGTATCGTAATTGATTCTCTCTTAAATCCAAAAGATGAAAATTATCCAGACCTTATAGTTTATGTAGCTGATATCACGCAACTAGAACGTCACCTTTTATTAGCAACACAAATTAAGGACTTAGGATTTCCTATGATTTTTGTTCTCAACATGGCCGATATTCTCAATTCAGAAATACAGACTATTGATATCTTGCAATTAGAAAAGTTTATTGGAGTTCCAACTATCCAAATTTCAGCAAGAAATAAAACTAATATTGTAGAACTCAAAAATCTTATTTTTGATAACTTTAGCGAGCAAACTTTAAATAAAAATCTTATATACACTTTTTCAGAAGCCGAACAAACTATCATCAATGATGTCAAAAAAACTATAAAACTAGACAACGATTATAAGCTCAAATTATGGATACACCACTATGAATGGCTTAATTTTCTCACAGGTGAACAAAAAAATACTATCGCACACGCTGTACAAAACCATGGTTTCAAAAACATTAGCCTTCAAGTGTTTGAAACAATGGCAAGATACAGCCAAATTGAACCTTTAGTAAAAAAAATTATAACTCAAAAAGCATCTTCCTACGCTTCCTTGACGGATAAATTAGATAATATTATCACTCACAAAATAGGTGGACCGCTCATTTTTACGGCCATCATGTTTTTTATTTTTCAAGCTATATTTGCATGGGCACAATTCCCCATGGAAATGATTGAAAATACCTTTGGTATCATAGGCGAATTTGTAGAAAAAAGCATGGGTGAAACATGGTTATCCAATCTTATTGTCAATGGCTTATTGGCAGGATTATCTGGTGTTTTGGTGTTCATACCTCAAATAGCAATATTGTTTCTTCTCATAGGGCTCTTGGAAGAATCGGGTTATATGAGCCGCGTTGTATTTATGTTTGATGGGTTGATGCAAAAATTTGGGATGAACGGTCGCAGCATGGTTTCACTCATTTCATCTGGAGCATGCGCCATACCTGCCATCATGGCTACACGGACCATAAGCAACCCCAAAGAAAGGCTCATAACAATAATGGTGAGTCCATTGATAAGTTGTTCAGCTCGATTGCCAGTTTATGCCGTTTTGATTGGTTTTGTAGTGCCAAGTGAAACTATTTGGGGTGTTTTCAATCTTCAAGGCATTGCATTTATGGGACTTTATCTTTTAGGAATAATAGGTGCTTTGGTTTCAGCTTATGTATTCAAAATAATACTAAAGTCCAATCAGCCCTCTTCTTTACTTCTCGAATTACCCGTTTATAAACGCCCTGTTTGGTCTAACGTTTGGATCACTGCCAAAGAAAAAGTATGGGCATTCATCACTGAAGCGGGCAAAATTATCATTTTTATCTCCATACTTTTGTGGTTTTTAGCTTCCTTTGGACCTGGCGATCGCATGGAAAAATCAGAAGAATCCGCAATCATAGAAGCCAAAGAAATGGCCCTCAGTGATGAAGATACTAATAATTTGATAGCATCAAAAAAAATGGAAAACTCTTATGTTGGGATATTGGGTAAGTCTATTGAGCCTGCTATTGCACCTTTGGGTTATGATTGGAAGATAGGGATTGCCTTGCTTACCTCTTTTGCGGCAAGAGAAGTTTTTGTAGGTACTATGGCCACTATTTATAGCTTGAGTTCTGATAGTAACGAAGATACAGTGCGCGGCAAAATGGCTGCTGAACTCAGACCTGGCACTAATAGACCTATGTATGACAGACCCACGGCTTTATCGCTCCTGGTATTTTATGTGTTCGCCATGCAATGTATGAGTACATTAGCCGTGACTAAAAGAGAAACCAATACATGGAAATGGCCCATCATTCAATTTTTGTTTATGAGCGTTATGGCGTATGTTGGAGCATGGATCGTTTACAATCTCTTTTGACCCAAAACAGTCGTTAACTAAATATTAAGTGTCATTAGCTTTTTTAGATGACTAAAAGACCTTACTTTTGTGCCTTGAGAGGCTTTTAAGCTTTCGTGCTGAATACATGAACATATATAGAAACTTAGATAAACTTCCCCCATTTAAAAATACCGTTATAACTATCGGTTCTTTTGATGGCGTGCACATGGGTCATCAAAAAATATTACATCGTGTCAAAAAATTGGCAGATGAAATATCTGGCGAAAGTGTTGTTATAACTTTTTATCCGCACCCACGTGATATTGTGGATGCTGGTGATAAAAAAATACCTCAACTCAATACGTTAGATGAAAAATTGAGACTCATCAAAGATATTGGTATTCAAAATATTGTAGTGGTGCCTTTTTCATTTGAATTTTCTAGACAATCTCCTCGTGAATACATAGAAAAATTCATTATCCAAAATTTCAACCCTTCTTATATTGTCATTGGTTATGACCACAGGTTTGGACTCAATAGAATGGGGGACATACATTTGCTCAAAGAGTATGAAAATCAACACACTTTTAAAGTAGTTGAAATCTCCAAACAAGAAATAGACGACAATGCCATCAGCAGCACTCAAATAAGAAAGGCCCTTATTGATGGTGATATAGACACTGCCAATCTTTATCTCAATCATCCCTATATTTTGTCTGGTAAAGTGGTACATGGGGATAAATTAGGTTCAAAATTAGGTTACCCAACGGCCAATTTACATATTATAGAACCCAATAAACTACTTCCTAAGTCAGGGGTTTTTGCTGTAAGAATTGAAATTGAAGATATGCGATTTGAAGGTATGATGTACATAGGCCGCAGACCTACCGCCTTCAATCAAGAAGAAAACAATATTGAAATTAATATTTTTGATTTTGACCAAAATATATATAACAAATATGTCAATATATTTATCTTAAAACAACTTAGAGAGGACATTAAATTTGATACCCTTGACGACTTGAAAGAGCAACTCAAGGTAGATGAAATCAATGCACAAAACGCCATTGAAGAAATCAATAATCACTCTAATAGAAAACCGAAAATCACAATAGCCATCCTCAACTATAATGGTGTAGAGTTACTTGAATCTTACCTGCCGATGATGGAGTACTCTTCATCTATATATGAATTTGACATACTTCTCATAGATAATAATTCTGAGGATTTGTCTGTAGATTTTGTAAAGGAATGGTATCCAGAAATCAAAGTCAATGAGCTGACAAAAAACTATGGATATGCTCAAGGTTATAATGTGGGTTTACAAGATGTAGAAAGTGAATACACAGTTATCATCAATTCCGATGTTTTGGTAACAGAAAATTGGTTAGATCCACTCATTGAAAAATTGGATAGCGATAAAAACATTGGGGTAATTCAGCCTAAAATAAATTCTTTAGAAAAAAGAGATAGCTTTGAATACGCTGGCGCAGCAGGTGGATTTTTAGATATGTGGGGCTACCCTTTCTGCAGAGGAAGAATTTTTGACACTGTAGAAGAGGATGTGACTCAATATGACGAACCTGTAGAAATATTTTGGGCCAGTGGTGCGGCTATGGTCATCCGGACACAACTCTTCAAGAATATTGGTGGGTTCGACGGAAGTTTTTTTGCACATCAAGAAGAAATCGACCTATGTTGGCGCCTCAAAAATGCAGGTTATTCCATATGGTGCCTACCTTCAAGCATGGTTTATCACCTGGGTGGTGGTACTTTGGATTATATCAATCCACGCAAAGATTATCTTAACTTTAGAAACAACCTTATCACCCTAACGAAAAATGAAAAACTGGGCAATCTCCTTTGGATGATTCCTTTAAAATTGGTTTTAGATGGTATTGCAGGCATTAAATTCCTTACAGAAGGCAAACCACAATCTACATGGGCTGTATTAAGGGCCCACTTACGGTATTATGTCATGCTACCTAATATATTTGAACGTCTCAACAAAGAATATACTTTGATTAGAAAAAACAAAATCGGTCCTACAAATAAAAAAGGTCGTTATGGACAATCTATCATTTGGAAATACTATGTCGAAGGCAAAAAGAAATTTTCTGAACTTAACATCAAATAAAAATTGAAAATACCTCAGCCCACCTTTCTTTATGAAGACGATGATATTATTGCTGTCGATAAGCCAGCAGGGATGTTGACCATACCAGACAGATTTAATGCATCACAACCCAATTTAGTCCATTTTTTAAGCAAAAATCATGAAACTATCATTCCTGTTCATAGATTAGATCGGTTTACTAGTGGTGTCAATGTTTTTGCCAAAAATGCTGAAATGCATAAAGATTTATCTACTTTGTTTCAATCTCGGGACATAGAAAAATACTATACAACCTTAGTAGATGGTGTGCCACATCCTGAGAGTGGAAAAATAGATGCTCCTCTGACAGAAAGCACCACTACAAGAGGGAAAATGTTAGTACACAATAGAGGAAAAGAATCCCTGACAGACTATAAAATCATAGAAAGTTATGGAAAATTTTCGTGGTTATATATACGCATCCACACAGGAAGAATGCATCAAGTCCGTGTGCATATGCAATATTTAGGTACGCCCCTCATTGTTGACAAACTATATGGTCATAGAGAACATTTTTACCTTTCTGAAATCAAAGGAAAAAAGATGAATGTAGGCAAATATGAAGAGGAAAGACCACTCTTGTCACGTCAGCCCTTACATGCAGAAAAAATCATCTTTTCTCATCCTAAAACGGGTCAAAAATTAGAGATAGTCTCTCCTCTTCCCAAAGATATGAAAGCGACCATTCAGCAATTACAAAAATGGTTAACGATAAATAAACCTTTGGTTTGATGGAGGTTTTATTAATAGCTTTAGTCTCTTTTTTGGCGTCTTTATTGACATTTTATTCCGGCTTTGGTTTGGGCACAATCCTCACACCGGTTTTTATGGTGTTTTTTCCTGTGGAAGTTGCTATTGCATGGGTAGGTCTAGTACACTTTTTTAACAATATTTTCAAAATATTTTTGGTAGGACCACAGGCGGATAGGGCTGTGGTGAAAAGTTTTGGAATACCTGCTATATTGGCCTCATTTCTTGGGGCATGGTTGCTTTTGAGCCTTTCTGAGCCTTCTCCCATCATGATTTACACCCTGATGGGCAAAACTTTTGAGATTTATTTTATCAAATTACTGATAGCTGTTTTACTCATTATTTTTGCATTGATGGATCTCATTCCTTATTTCAAAAATCTATACTTTGGAAAGGAAAAACTGGCTATTGGTGGCTTTTTAAGTGGTTTTTTTGGCGGTTTATCAGGCAATCAAGGAGCTTTAAGAAGCGCATTTTTAGTCAAGGCGGGTCTTTCTAAAGAAGCTTTTATTGGAACAGCTGTTGTTATCTCCACATTAGTAGATTTCACTCGTTTAGGTGTGTATGCCAGTCAAGCAAAAAATATAAATCTGAGTGAAAATTTTCATATTGTTTTTATCGCTACACTTTCAGCTATCATTGGCGCATTTTTGGGCAACAAACTCCTCAAAAAAGTCACTATCCATTTCATACAAACTACTGTCGCCATTTTGTTGATAGTACTATCAGTGGCTTTGGGGTTGGGGTGGTTATAAAAATTAATAAAAATATCAGAAATTTTGCTAATTTCTTCATGGAATTTTTAGCAAAAATAACTATAAAAACATTTAAAATATCCATCTTTGCCTTTAATTTACAAATATATTAGATTATGTATTCTGCCACACAACAAAGAGAATATTTAGAATGGTCTCAAAAATTTTTGAAAAGCCCTGCGACATTCAATGACATTAAAAATTTGCGTGAAGTATTGATATTTCACGAAAGAAAATATTATCTCGAAAACAATCCACTCATCTCTGATTTTGAATACGATACACTATTTAAACAATTAGAAAAAATTGAGCTAGAAAATCCATTGTTTGTGTCGCCAGATTCACCTACTCAGCGTGTAAGTGTGGATATCACAGATGAGTTTCGCAAAGCGGCACACACAGTCCCAATGTTGTCATTAGAGAATTCATATAATGACGATGACCTTTTGGACTTTGACAAATCGATCAAAAAGTTGGCAGGTTTGCCCGACGACTCAGATATAGCCTATTGTGTTGAACCCAAATATGATGGCGGCAGTATAGCTTTGGTATATGAAAATGATGTTTTAGTGCGTGCAGCCACCAGAGGCAATGGTGTGGAAGGAGAAGAAATCACCTCCAATCTCAAAACATTGCCCTCTATACCTTTGACAGCTACTTTTAGTGAGCAAAAAATTTATAAAATAGAATTGAGAGGTGAAGCCCTCATACGTAAAGACAATTTTGAAACCATCAACAAGCACCGTGAAGCGCAAGGTTTAGCACTTTTTGCCAATCCACGAAATGCGGCCACTGGTGGACTGAGGACAAAAGATCCACAAGAAACACGCAAAAGAGGTCTTGAAGCTTTCATCTATCAAATTGCTTATGCTTCTGATGCCACAGGTCAAAATGTGCTAAAATCTATCAATACACAGTATGAAGGTATAGAATATCTCGGACAAAAAGGTTTTAAAATACCGCATCAAGAAATGGCTTTGTGTAAAAACATTCATGAAGTTATGGCTTTTGTTAAAAAAAGTGAGGCCGTAAGAGATGAATTACCTTATGAAATTGATGGTATGGTCATAAAGGTCAATGACCTCAATATCCAAGACAGATTGGGAGCTACTTCGCATCATCCACGATGGGCTATTGCTTTCAAATTTAAAGCCAAACAAGCCACAAGTCAACTTCTCAAAGTGGAGTATCAAGTGGGTAAAGTCGGGTCTATCACTCCAGTAGCTAAAATTTCTCCTGTATATTTGGCGGGTGTCACAGTGTCTTCGATTTCATTGCACAATGAGGAGTTTATCAAATCTAAAGACTTAAGAATTGGTGATACTGTACTTGTGGAGCGCGCGGGAGATGTTATTCCTTATATTGTAAAATCTTTTCCTGAGTTGCGCATAGGAACTGAGAAGCCCATTGAATTTCCTTCCATCTGTCCATCAAGCCCTGCTGACCGACCTATTCCTCTAGTACAAGAAGAAGGAGAAGCAGCCTGGAGATGTGTGGACTGTGTATGTGGACAACAAAATTTGCAAAAAATAATATTTCATGTCTCTAAGGAAGCCATGGATATTGATGGTTTTGGGAAGTCTTATGTAGAACGATTTTATGAGTTAGGCTGGGTAAAAGATATAAGCGATATTTATAATCTGGATTATGAAAAAATAGCACAATTAGAGGGATTTGGAAGTCGATCGGCAGAAAAACTAAAAGTAGCTGTAGAAAAAGCAAAAAACAACCCGATTCAAAAGCTTTTGCACGCATTGAGCATTCATCATTTGGGTAAGAGAGCAAGTAAACTCATTGCTGAGCATATTCACCATGTATTGGATTTGCAACAATGGAATGAGGCACAATTTACAGAGATCAAAGATATTGGTCCTGTTGTAGCCCAAAATGTGATGCAATGGTTCAGTCAGCCTACTCATATAGAGATGCTAAACCGCATGGAGAGTTTTGGTGTAAACCTCCATCAAACAGACGACGACAAACCCATGGAAATAGCAGAAGATGCCATTTTTTCTGGTAAGACTATTCTTTTTACAGGTACACTCCAAACGATGAGTCGAAAAGACGCAGAAACCAAAGCAGCGCAGGCTGGAGCTAAAAATATTTCAGCAGTGAGTTCTAATCTCAATATATTGGTCGTGGGGGAAAAGGCGGGATCAAAACTCAAAAAAGCACAAAGTTTAGGTACTGTTCAAATTTTTACTGAAGAAGAGTTTTTAAAAGCCATAGGGGAATGAATTTAATTTTACAAAATTAAAAATCACAACAGCGACATTAGAAAAAATTTTATAAAAATGTATATTGTCAAAAATATTTTATAATTTTGTACCCATAAAACATCATTTTGTAGATATGAATGTGCGATTCTTAAAATATTTTATGGTTTATATTACACCAGTAGTTGTGATTTTTTCCTTGTGGATGGGGAATTTATGGTCATATTTTGCCGTTGTTTTTCTCTTTGGTTTATTGCCATTTATTGAGTTGTTTTCCAAAGGTTCTACTCAAAACCTAACTGAAGCCGAAGAAGAAATAGCGAAAAAAGACATGAAGTATGATCTATTAATCTACAGTTTGGTGCCCATTCAGTATGGGATATTATTGTACTTTTTGATGTCAATGACCCAAGAAAATTTGCCTTTAAGTGTACGTATAGGCATGATTTTGGCTATGGGCATGTCTTGCGGTATTTTGGGTATTAACGCGGCACACGAATTAGGTCATAGAAATACTTGGTATGAACAATGGATGAGCAAAAGTTTACTATTGACTACACTTTATATGCATTTTTTTATAGAACATAATCGCGGACATCACAAAAATGTATCTACAGATGACGACCCTGCATCTGCTAAATATGGTGAGTGGATATATACATTTTATATTAGAACCATTATAGGCAGTTGGATATCAGCTTGGGATTTAGAGGCTGACCGGCTTAAAAAATCAAAACTTCCAGTGTGGAGTATGCACAATGAAATGTTGAGATTTCAAATGATTCAGTTGATCCTTTGTTTTACCATTTTTGGTTTTTTGGGAGGTACTGTACTTTTAAGTTTTTTGAGTGCAGCTTTTATTGGTATCATGCTATTGGAATCTGTCAACTACATAGAGCACTATGGTCTGCGACGCCAGAAAATCAACCAAAGATACGAGCGCACATTACCGATTCACTCATGGAATTCCAACCATCCTATTGGTCGCCTCGTATTGTTAGAACTTTCAAGACACTCAGATCATCACTACATGGCCAATAGAAAATATCAGATTCTGCGACATTTTGACAATAGCCCACAAATGCCTACAGGATATCCTGGCATGATGATACTGGCACTTTTTCCACCTTTATGGTTTCATGTCATGCACAAAAGGATTAAAAACTTGCATTCAAGCATGTCGGAATCCTTACCTGCTCATATGGATATAGCATGAAATCTCTACGTCCATCATATGATTTTGTAATCATAGGCAGCGGGTTCGGTGGCTCTGTATCGGCCTTGCGCCTTTCTCAAAAAGGATATAATGTCCTCGTTGTAGAAAAAGGCAAATGGTTCAATAAGTCTAGTGATTTTCCAAAAACAACTTGGAATCTTAAAAAATATTTCTGGTGGCCCAAAATGGGGTTGACTGGATTGTTGAAACTCACTTTTTTTAGACATGTGGCCGTGCTGAGTGGAGTAGGAGTAGGTGGTGGCTCATTGGTCTATGCCAATACATTGCCCGTGCCTAAGTCTCCATTTTTTAAATCTGGATCGTGGAAGGATTTGTGCGATTGGGAAGCAGAACTAAGACCCTACTACGATGTAGCCAAAAAAATGTTGGGTGCTGCTCCTAATCCTTACATGAGTAAAAGCGATAAGGTAATGCAATCACTAGCCGAAAGTATTGGTCAAGCCGATGATTTTGGGAAAACAGATGTAGCGATCTATTTTGGAAAACCAGGTGAAAAAGTTGAAGACCCTTATTTTGATGGTCAAGGTCCCGAACGGACAGGGTGTGTTTTGTGCGCTGGCTGTATGTTGGGTTGTCGTTACGATTCCAAAAACACATTAGATAAAAACTATCTCTATTTGGCCCAACAACTAGGCGCTGAAATCATAGCTGAATCAG
>CAZBCV010000098.1:0-11232 GCA_964490495.1 uncultured Aureispira sp.
GAACTAAAATTTATGCTGTCGGCGATAATCAAGTATTTGAAATACCCTACATAAAATAAAAATTAATGAAAGTCATACATACAGCCGATTGGCATATAGGTAAAATGCTTTATAAACATGATATTAATGAAGAATTGGAATTATTTTTTGATTGGCTCATTCAATATATTGCACATGAAAAAGTAAATCTTCTTTTAGTTTCTGGTGATATATTTGATTTAGCGAACCCTTCCAACAAAGATTTGAAAATATATTATAAGTTTCTTCGCCGATTGATGGATTACGATATTCAAGTCGTCATTACTGGAGGTAATCATGATTCAGTAAGTATGTTAAATGCCCCAAGAGAGATTTTGAGTACTTTAAATATTCACATAGTAGGTGGAGCAACAGACGATATTTCTGAAGAGATTGTTCCAATAATGTCTCATGAAGACAATGTAGAAGCGATCGTTCTAGCTGTACCCTTTTTAAGAGATAGAGATTTGAGGGTATCGGTTCAGGCAGATATGGATGTCAACAAGGATTCTGTTTTACCTTTTGCAATACAAAAACATTATAATACACTTGTTCAAATAACACGAGATACATATGGTATAAAAGTGCCAATAATAGCCATGGGCCATCTTTTTGTTCAGGGAGCAACAACTTCAGAAAGTGAGCGCGACATTCATGTTGGAAATCTATTGGGTATTCAACAAGAAATATTCCATCCAGATTTACAATATGTTGCTCTAGGTCATATACATAAACCTCAACGCATTTCCAGAAGAGATAATATGAGATACAGTGGTTCGCCAGTTTACCTTGACTTTTCTGAAGTTGGTGTTGAAAAAAATATTGTAGTTTTTGAAATTATACAAGGCCAAATACAAAATATCCAAACTGAAAAAGTACCCATGTTTAGAGCACTTTTACGTATAACGGGTTCTTTAGAAAATATAATTGTAGAGTTAAAATCATTTAAAAATACGAATGTTCTTCCAGCGTTTGTAGAGTTAATCATTGAAATTGAACAATATGACCCTATGACATTATTAGCGATTGAAAATTTTGTACATGATAAAAACAATGACTATAAAATTATAAAACACATCATTAAAGTTAAGAATAAAGAGACTTCCTCATACGATAATTTTCAACAAAGTTTAAACATAGAAGATCACAAACCTATTCAAATATTAGAGAAAAGATTAGAAAAAGAAAACTTAGAAGAATCAGATGTTGAGGCCATGAAAGAGGTATATTCAGACATAGTCATGCAAATTCAAAGGGAAGAATAAACTAAAAATTGCGATGCGAATATTAACAATTAGAATAAAAAATATCCAATCACTAAAAGGCGAACATACGCTTTCATTTGATAAAAAGCCTTTGTCCGATGCTGGATTATTCTTAATAACCGGATCGACAGGGGCAGGTAAGTCCACAATTTTGGATTCCATTACTTTAGCATTATTCAATAGAGTCCCGCGATTTGCACCAAAAGGCACAGAATCGATTTCTAAAACTGATATTGAAAATGCAGGATCTATTGTCACTCACTTTACAGAGGAAGCGTATGCTGAAGTGGAATATGAATCTCAACATAAGATATATCGATCAAAATGGGCCATTTCAAAAAACAGAAACGGCAAATTCAAAGATTATGAAATGTCATTGGCCGATGTGGAGTCTGGAAAAATATTTGATTTAAAAAAATCGCAAATTCCAGACGAAAATGCCCGTATTTTAGGATTGAATTACGAACAGTTTATAAGATCAATAATTCTATCTCAAGGAGATTTTGCTAGATTTTTAAAGTCTGACGGTAAGGAAAGAACTAAGCTATTGGAAGAAATTACGGGTACGCACATATACAGACAAATTGGAAAAAAGATATTTGAAATCAGTAGGGAGAAAGAGGGATCTATTAAGGAACTAGAATATCAAAAAAATGCTATTGCTATCTTACCCAAAGAAGAGGTCGATTTTTTAATATCCAATAAGGTAGCTATTGAAAACCAGGAAAAATCACTACAAATCCAAAGCGATGACATCAATATAAAAGTTAATTTAGTAACTCAAAAACTGGAGCTCCTGCGTCAAAAAGGAATAAATGATACTCAACTTAAAAATTGGAATGAAAAAAAGGTAGGTTTTACGTCTAAGGAAATTGCTCTAAAAAGACATAAATCTTTGGAGCCTATTCGTGGTGAATTAACTTCTTGGTTTATTGAAAAAAATAGGATCTTAGACTTAGAATTGCAATTAAAGAACCACCATTTTCAATTGGATAATGCAACAACTTTAGTTAATGAGGCGCTAAAAACCATGAGTCAATTGATTGGTCAAGATGTCAATCAGGGTGATTTTATGGAAAAAATGAGAAGCTTTGAAAATCAAATTGTAGAATGGGACAATCAAATCAATAGCTTAAAACTACAAGGTGAAACAGCCAGAAAAAGATTAGATTCGTTATGGCAAAAACTAAATACACCTTTTTTTAATGAAATGAAGTCTATTCGTCAACCAGAAAATATATTGTTGAGAATAGAAGATTACCGAAAAATGAGAGACATCGGCGTATATTCCAAATGGAACGATGAAGAAGTAGAAATTCAATTACAAAAAACACATGAATCGATTATGTTGCTTAATCAAAAGTTGAGTGATATTAAAGTGTTTTTGCAACAGCAAGAGGATAAAAATATTTTAGAAAAACGTATTCAAGATTATCAACAAAACTTACCAGCAAATCGAACGCTTTTAGAAACTATGCAAAAAGAACATTTGGACTTAGAGTCACAAATGAAAGAATACTTAGCCATTAAAGATAATCAACTTCTGTCTGCCACTTTTGAAAGCCACAGACCGCATCTTATTGATGGTAAACCTTGCCCGCTTTGTGGTTCCATTCATCATCCGTACACCGAAACTATAAAGGACAATAAAATTGACAACATTTTTGACCTTATCAAAATGATGGAAACAACTTTGAAGACCAAAGAAGTGGACTTACGAAATTTAAGTAATAAGCTTTTAGAAGCACAACTTCAAAATAATCGTTTTACTGAAGAATATCAAAAACTTTCAACAAACCAGAGGGAATGGCTTGTAATTTGGAATAATGAAATACCTACATTAGAACATGTGGAAAAATCAATTTCTGATAAATTAATAAAAATCAATGATTTAAAGCAAGAAAAAACAGATAGGGAGGAAATTAAGTGGTTGGATGAAGCTGCTTCAATTGTCATTGAACTTTTGGATACAATCAAAAACTATCAAAATAGAGTCCGACTTAGAAACGATAAGTTTAAGGGTGAAAAGGTTCAAGATGCTGTAAATCCTATTCAAAATAAATTTGTTGAATCTGTGAGTTCATGTAGCACTGCAACCGCCTTAATTAAAGAAAGACAAAAAGAATTGTCAATATCTAAGGATAAGTTTCTTGATATATCTCAAAAAATTGAGAATAAAATTAAAACTTTAGGATATGAGGGTGTTGAAGATTGTTGGACCGATATTTTGGACGATAGTGTTTATCAAATTTATCAAAGTGAGTATGAAGAAATACATAATTCCCTTACTGGAATTTTGTCTAATCAGGAAAGTATTGACCAACAACTTTCAGTTTTTAAAGATTTGGAAGCCTCTGATGGCATGCTTGATGACTTAAAAATACAACAGACAGCCTTAGACAATAACAAAAAAGAAAAGAGTAGGGAAGTAGGCGTAATTAATGAAAAGTTACAAAAGAATAATGACGAAGTGGAAAGAAAAGAAAAACTTTTGATGCAAATTAATGAAATCAACAGTAAAAATTTACCACTATTCAAACTCAATACGCTCATTGGTGATCTCAATGGGGTGAAATATGCTAAATTTGCTCAAAACCTTAGTCTTTCTCATTTAATAGCTAAAGCTAACTTTCGTCTCCAACAACTGACAGATAGATATAGATTGGATTTTACAGACATTGAAGAAGATTTGCGAGTAGTTGATTTTTATCAAGCAGAAACTACGCGAAGCGCCAAAACACTTTCAGGTGGTGAGACTTTTATTGTGAGCTTGGCATTGGCTTTGAGCCTTTCGGACATGGCGTCTCAAAATGTGCGAATGGAAAGTCTTTTTATTGATGAGGGTTTTGGTACATTAGATCAAGAAACGTTAGAAATGTCAATAAGTACTTTGGAGCGTTTGCAATCCGAAAGTCAGAAAACTATTGGTATAATATCACATGTAGAATTGCTCAAGGAACGTATTCACACACAGATAAAAGTAATAAAAAGTCCATCTGGTTATTCAGAATTAATAATTATTTAAGTCATTGATAAAAAAAATTTATATGTCGTACATCTTAGGAACTATGTCTTGGGGAAGTTGGGGTAAAAAATGGAATACCCAAGAAATGAGTAATTTTCTCATCCATGCACACCATCAAGGTTTCAACACATTTGATATGGCAGATATCTATGGAAACCATACAACAGAGGATAATTTTGGCCTTGCATGGAAACAGTCCAGGATTCGCAGAGACCAATTGGTTTTTATTACCAAAACAGGCATAGTCATGGAAAATATGAGTGCCAATGGTCAAACCAAACACTATAATCATTCGGCAAAATATATCATTGAGTCTTGTGAAAAATCTTTAAAAAAACTTCAAACTGACTACATTGATACTTTTTTGATTCATAGGCCTGGACCATTGATGGTATATGAAGAAATAGCAGAAGCTGCTACGGATTTGTTGAAGTCAGGCAAAATAAAAAACTTTGGTGTTTCAAATTTTTCTGCAAGCCAAATGGATGTATTATCAGATTACATCAATGTTCATTGCAATCAAGTGGAATGTTCACTCAAACATTTTACACCAATGATAAATGGCGATATGGATATGATGATAAAAAAGAAAATAATTCCAATGGCGTGGGCACCTTTAGGTAAAATTTTTGACAATGATGATGATATATCCTTCCGCATTCTCGATTTGGTCACTCAATTAGCTCTTCAATATGAATGTCCACCACATATTATCTTATACTCATGGCTCAAAAAACATCCTGCAAATATTTTGCCTGTGGTAGGCACCACTCAAATAGAACGTATAGCGGAACTCAAAAAATATGAACACATAGAAGTGACAAACATAGATTGGTACGCTCTTTGGACTGCATCAAGGGGCAGGAGAGTTCCCTAATCATTTTGTCAAATATTTATTCTTTATTGGCCAATTGACCACATGCAGCATCTATATCTTTGCCTCTACTGCGTCTTACGGTGACAACTATATTTTGTCTTTTTAAGACTTGAGCAAATTCATTGATGGCCTTGTCATCTGCCTTTCTAAAAGATACTCCATCTATAGGATTATATTCAATAATATTGACTTTCACGGGAAAACTCTTACATAGCTTTACCAAGTTATGGGCATCTGCAATAGTATCATTGAAGTTCTGAAAGGCGATGTATTCATAACTAATTTTATTCCCAGTCTTTTGATAAAAATATTGTAAAGCCTCCATAAGAACCTCAAGATTGTTTTGTTCATTTATAGGCATAATTTCATTGCGTTTTATATCATCAGCAGCATGCAAAGAAAGGGCTAAATTAAATTTTACATTGTCGTCAGCGAGCTTTTTAATCATCTTTGCTATACCTGCTGTACTTACGGTAATGCGTGAAGGCGAAATGTTTAGTCCTTCAGGTTGTGTAAGTAAGGCAACACTTTCTAAGGTGCTTTTGTAGGCCAAAAGTGGCTCGCCCATGCCCATATATACAACATTTGTCAGGGGGTGATGATAAGTCTCCATACATTGATTATTGACATGCACGTATTGGTCATATATTTCACCGGGGTCAAGATTACGTTCTCTTTTCATTTGTCCTGTGGCACAAAACTTACACGTCAAACTACAGCCCACTTGAGTAGAGACGCAAACCGTAAATCTTTTATCATCAGGTACGGGTATTAGTACAGACTCAATTTTGTACCCGTCATGTAATATGAATCTATTTTTAATAGTACCATCATTACTTTTCTGTACCTTGTCATACAATAACGAATTTATACAGTAGTTCTCGTTGAGAAACTGTCTAAAATCCTTAGGTAAATTGGTCATCTCTTCAAATGTAGTAGCAGACTTTTGCCAAAGCCATGAATAAATTTGTTTGGCCCGAAAAGCAGGTTGCCCTTGTACTTTTATGGCATTGGTCAATTCTGAGAGAGAGAGTTTTCTTATATCTTCTTTGGAACTATTCAAAATTATTATTCTTTATAAATTAACTAAATAAGAAACCTATATCCTCCAATGTCAATGATTTGAAAAATGCCGAATCATCTTGTATAATTTCGCGTGAAAGAGATAGTTTTCTTTCTTGCAACTTCATTATTTTTTCTTCAACAGAGTCTTTGCAAATCATTTTGTAGGCAAATATTTTATTTTTTTGACCTATCCTATGTGTCCTGTCAATAGCTTGTTGTTCTACAGCTGGATTCCACCACGGATCCACTAGATAAACATACTCAGCAGCAGTAAGATTGAGTCCAACACCTCCCGCTTTTAAGGAAACTAAAAAAACATGTGTATGATCTTCATTTTGGAAGATTTCTACTTGTTGTTGTCGGTTTTTGGCAGAAGTTCCCCCATCAAGATAGCAATAAGGTATTTTTTGCTGGTCCAATTCGGTCCTTATTAAACCCAACATTTCAGTAAATTGTGAGAATATAAGCATTTTGTGATGTCCCATGTTCTCACTGATTTCGCGCAACAATTCTTTTATTTTCACCCCTTGTTTGGCATGAATTTCAGGGTCTTTTATGAGACGTGGATCATCGCATATTTGTCGCAATCTTAATAAACCCTCTAAGATATACATACCTGATTTATTGATTCCATCTTTTTCTATCCTTTCCATCAAGGCATTGCGATAGAAATTTTTATATTCATCATAGATGGTTTGTTGGGCTTTGTCCATTTGACACCAAAGGATAGTCTCTGTTTTTTCTGGCAAATCTGGGGCGACTTCCGATTTGGTTCGGCGCAGCATAAAGGGCTTTATCATTTGTCTGAGAAGAGTACTTACTCCAGGGTCATCTCCTTTGTCAATAGGGTTGGCAAATTCTCTTTTAAAGAAATCTTTATTACCTAAAAGCCCGGGATTGATAAAATTGAATTGCGCAAAAATGTCAAATGTATTGTTTTGAAGCGGGGTCCCACTAAGTATAAGCCTATTTCTTGATTTTAATAATTGGACAGCTTTGGTAGTTATGGCATCTGGATTTTTAATGGCTTGACTTTCGTCCAATACCACATATTCCCAATCTAATTGCATCAATCTTTCAATATCATTTCGTATGATTCCATAGCTGGTAATTATAATATCATAATCACCCATTTCCTCATTTTGGATGTCTCTGCCTTGCCCATAAAAAACATGATACTTGAGATGGGGTGCAAATTTATTCAATTCAGCTTCCCAGTTGAACATCAATGAGGTGGGACAAACTATAAGACTTGTAGGGTTATTATATTTTTCCTTCAAGAATGCCAAAAAGGTGATCGTTTGCAACGTTTTTCCTAAACCCATATCATCAGCCAAACATCCTCCCCATGAAATGTCATCTAATATTTGCATCCATTTATAGCCATTTTCTTGATAAGGTCGCAAAGTAGCGATGATACTCTTTGGTATCGGCAAAGTTTTTATGTTTTCAATATTAAGGAGTTTAGCTTTTTTCTCTTCTATTTCTTTTTTGATGGACAAATCATCAATTTGCTCAAAGAGTAATTCAATAACATTAAAATGTTTTTTACTGATTTTTAATCCATCAGCTGACTCCACTGCCAATTTAAACATATTTTTGTACTGTGTCAGCCAATCTTCGGGTAACATACCAAAAGAGCCATCTCCCAGGGTTATAAAGTTTTGTTTATTTATAATGGCTTTTCTTACGTCTCTAAAACTCACGACTTGCTCGCCCCAACTAATTTCAATATGTATGTCAAACCAATCAATGCCACTTGAAACTTTCATCTCCCATTTAGGTTTAGCGGGGTTGAATCTGATGTTTTTTAGTTCATTGATACCCACCATTTTTATGTCTTTGGCTTGGAGTTTTTGTGTCATGGTGACAAACCATAAATTTTTCATAGCTTCGTCCAAAGAAAGAATATAGTCTCCTCGCATGGTCTGGCTATTGAAGGAGGGGTGTAATGTTTTGACAAAATCTATAAACTCCTCTTCATAGTCTTTATCTCTCAATAATAGTTTTTTGCGCCCTTCATCTTCAATGTAATGATCTGAGTTGTCAGATTTTTCGAGTATAAGTCCATTGTAATCAAATTTGGGTAACAAACTTAAATATTTACTTTGAGTTTCAGAAAAATAGATAACCGGACTCATTGGTATTTTGGTCACGGTATTTTTTAATTCTTCTGGCAATTCTAATCCCCATTCATCTTGCAATGGTAATAATAAATCCTTGGCAATATGGGAAAGATTTTTAATGGAAGTTTTGACAAACCCCTTCGACATGAGTTTAAGTAAGGGGGTGTATGGATTCTTTTTTATTAAATATAATTTCTCTTCATCATAGACAAATATGCCTTGAAAAATTTCAAAATTATCATTTTTATCTAATATACTTTGACCTTCCTCATCAGTAAATTGAATTCTAATAATAATAAATTTTTCGGTAGTTTCCACAGTGACTTCAGGATAAATAAAGCCTTTATGTAGGGTTACATCGATATAGTCAGTGGCTATTTTTTCACTTTCATAAATTTTTATTTTGGCATGGCTAAATTCAGACAAATCATTCCAAACATGGCTAATCGACTTATAAAAAAAATCTAAATAGTTGTGTCTTATAGGTCCATAAAATTGATTTTGAAATATACTATATGATTGGGTATAATAGCTAAATCCTAAACTTTCTTTAAACCTTGGAAAACTGAATTCCGCTAAATTTTGATATTTGGCTTCTCCCCAGTTTTTGAGCATTTGTGCATTCTCTTCTCTGTCAATTGAAAATTTCACAATCTTTTCAAGGCCTTTTTTTGAAATATTTATTTTTGCTAAATCCAATTTTAAGGGTACATTTGTGTCTTCGAGATGTGATATGTAAAATACAGGACAAAGACTAAAATCTGGCATTTCTGTGTCAATAAATCTATTGCTTTTGTCAGTTTTTGTGATGATAGATTGAGACACTTCCGCAATTTTTGCTACACTTATATATTCCTTTGGAATTTTAGACAGGGTCACTCTTCCATAAAGATCAGTTTTAAACTCAAATGTTTTGGCCTCCTCATCAGCCAAAGTGATGCCATAAGGTTCTAAAAGCAAATTTTTAGATACTTCATTATTGACATGTTTTGCAAATAGGGCATAACCAAAAGTATGTGTTAGATGAGCTATAGTATCAATGCTGTGGACGCATAAATTATCTTTATAAGTGTGTCCACATGAACATCTAACTTCAATGTTATCTGCTTGATTGACTATTAGTCTCACTTTTTCATTGATATTTTTACCAACGATGGTTACTTCATATCCTTTTTGCAGTGAAGCTTCTTTGAATGCAAATGTTCTATATTTTGAATTTTTTAGTACGGGAATAATTTCGGCGAGTTTGAAAAATCCAAAATCGCGTGCATTGGGAATTACAAAAGGATATACGGACAATGTAGGATCAACAACAGAGGGTTTAACTGCTGCTGTTTTTATGTTTTTTATATCATTTTGAAGCTTTTCAATGACCATTTTGTTTTTGTTGACATTTTCATCAAAAGACGACTTATTTTTTTCTATTTGCCTATTGAGTATATCTTTTTTATGTGTTTCATAATCAATTATTTCATTGATGGTATCCAAAACAAAACCTACATGTGTGCAAGATTCGCTTTTTTCATAATTGTCGCAATTACATGTTGCAGAATACTCTTCATTGAATTTTTTGATAATGACATTATAATTCTTTTTTTTATCTTTGATCAGGTAGGTCAAATAGTTGCCTACCAACCTTCGAGGCTCAGGCGCACCATTATCTGCTAATAAATTGTCATAAGCATTGACATGTAACTTTTGATGGTGCTTTTTTAAATCATTCAATTTTTCACCTTCAAAATGATCTGATATTATAATTTTTGGTTGTGTGCTATCTTGCATATGATAATCTTCTCTACTATTTTTTATTTACTTTTAGCTTCAACTTGGGCCAAACCGCAAAATTCTCTAATTATTTAGACTTCTTAAAATATTTGGTAGTTTATTTATATTTTTTTGTTCTAAAAAGATATTATTTGGTTTTTTTGAGAGATTTTGCGCCAAATATAGCTGTTCTGTTTGACCAGGGGTAGGTATCCATATTTTTGAAATGTCATGGTCTGCTGTATCCATAACCGTAGTATAACCCGATCGACTTATGAGGAGTTTCGAACGATTTAAAACTTCTTCTATTTCTTGCCTAAGAGCAATATTTACGATTTTTATGTTATTTTCTATTTTTTTTCTTTCTAATGGATGTGTTGTCCCCCTAATAAAATAGATTTTGCAACCCTTTTCTTGAGTAAGTGTGTCCAAAAGCAAATTTTCCAATAATGTGCGTTGTGGTTCAGGTCCTGAAAGTATTACCAAAATATCAATGTCCTTAGTACAGTCTTTTTTCTTCAGTGTAGTTAATGGGCCAATATAGTGTACCCGCTTGTCGTTTGTAGCCGTAAGTTGTGGCGCCAAAGATAGGGGAGTAGCATAATCTGGAATCCAAACAGTATCAAAATTTTTCATAAAATAGTGATGAATTTTACATCCCATACAGGCCATGATCTTGGAAGAATGCAATAAATTATATTGATGCGTGACGTAAATATTTAATACATTTTTGTGAAAGACACCCATCCTATTATCAGAAATTATGGCTGTACATTGAGTGTGTTTTATGATGTCGCTAATTTCTTTATTCTCTTTTCTAATGGTTTTTAAAATATGAAAAGATTGAATGAAAAGATTTGCTACTATGGATTCAAAAGGATATTTGATATTGTAGGATGAAAGTTCAAATGAGGGAATATTAGGAAATTCGGATTTTAAGAACGCTAAAGGGCGTCCATCTGAAGCAATAAAAACATTTTTGCCCAAATGAATACATGCATAGATGATAGGGATACATCTCACGGCATGGCCAAGACCCCAATTGAGCGGTGCTATCAAAACGTTTTGATGTTTTGATAACTGATTTGAAAG
>CAZBCV010000099.1:0-11228 GCA_964490495.1 uncultured Aureispira sp.
GGGACTTGTCTGGCGTTGGCATATGACATCTGTTTTTTCATCTTGGCGGGTTCTGGGTATAAATCGGCGGCTATACCTTGATTTCTCAGTTGAGACACCACACCAAAAGCCCAAAGATGACTCTCTGTATCTAAGGCCAAAAGCAATATTTTTAGCGTATTTTCTATCTCTTGAGGAAAAAGCTGCAGTTCCTCCATCACGTCATAAATCCGCTCAGCACCAAATGATACGCCCACGCCCGAAACGCCAGCCAAACCAAACACTTCGGTGAGATTATCGTATCTTCCACCGCCACCTATACTGCCCATGGTTAAGTTGGGGTAGGCGTTTTTGTCTGCTTTCACTTCAAATATACAGCCTGTGTAGTAGTTGAGTCCACGGGCTAGACTGATATCAAATACCCAATTGTCTATTTTATCATTTAGATAGGTATAGACATCTTCTACTTCTTTGATGCCAAGGCTACCTTCTGAGTCCGGCTGAAAATGATTTTTGAGTTCCTTGATGTCCTTAATGTTCAAGAGCTGAATGACTTTTTCCGCTTGCTCAATAGATATGCCCTTTTCACCCATTTCTTTGATGACGCCCTCTTTTCCTATTTTGTCCAATTTGTCAATGGCTACAGTCATATCCACAAATTTATCCGTAATGCCTGCGGCTTCGGCCAGTCCAAAAAGTATCTTTCTATTATTGAGGTGAATTTTTACCTGAATATTGAGATGTTTGAACACTTCAGCATATATCTGAACCAATTCCGCTTCATACATGAGCGAAGGAGAGCCCACCACGTCCACATCGCATTGATAAAACTCTTGATAGCGACCTTTTTGTGGCCTATCAGCGCGCCATACTTGCTGTATCTGATATCTTTTGAAAGGAAACTGAATATCATTCTGATGCATGACTACAAATCTTGCAAAAGGCACCGTCAAGTCATAACGAAGACCTCTTTTAGATAATTGTGGAATGGCTTTATTGGAGTCTTTTTGAGCTAAGATATCTGCATCCACATTGTCCAAAAAATCACCATTATTCAGCACCTTGAAGAGCAATCTATCGCCTTCCTCTCCATATTTACCCGTTAGAGTAGAGAGATTTTCCATAGTGGGTGTTTCTATGGGCAAGTATCCGAACTTTTCAAAAACTGTGCGAATAGTATTAAAGATATAGTTTCTTTTGACCACTTGAGCAGGTAAAAAATCTCTTGTGCCTTTAGGAACTGATGGTTTTGTCATATGTGAATATAATTTGAAAGGGGCAAAGGTACGATTTTTGTACCAAAACACAAACCCTTATTCTGTAAGGGCTTTCCATTCAAATCAGCGTTAATCCTTTCTGAAATGTTTCATTTCGTTTTCAATATGATTTACTAATTGCTCTTCTCTTGCACACTCCAAGTACCTTTGATACATTCTATTTCGTAGAAGGTACGTTTGAGAGGTTCGGAAACTTTAAGTAGCTGCTCAATATGGGTATATGATAACTTAGAGATTATATCTTCTGCTGGTACCAATAGGCTAGGATTAGAATGAGGGGTCAGTGACCCCACTATGGGCAAATTTGATTTTTGGGATACTGTCCCAAAATTTTCTTGTAAATATAGTTGGATTAAAGGTGTAATATATTGGTATAAAATATAAAATAATCGAAACCTAAATAAAGACCTTCTATCAATCCCTTTAATGTTATTCAATCTTTTAGCCAGCGTATTGATAATTTCTTCACCATATTCAGCCCTATCTTCTTCATTTTGTTCATACTTTACAATCTAATATCCAACTAGCCAGTTTCTTATGGTCAAGGCTTTATTGACGGCAGAAGCTTGAAGTTAAGAATGAACATCATTGATGGTGGATATGAGTTATGATATATTTTTCATTGGTTTAAAAAATTTTGTTCCAACTCTTCAATTGTTGGCAAAGAAGATTTCAGATTTTCGGGTAAAACATTCGTCAGATCAAACTCGCTAACCCCCATAGGTTTGTTTATATCCCGCAGGGCAAATTCAGCTTCCAGATTATTTTTTTCTCTGCAAAGCAAGATGCCAATTGTTGGTTTATCATCTGCTTCTTTAAGTAAGCTATCCACTGCCGAAAGGTAAAAATTCAATTTACCGGCATATTCAGGGATGAAAGCGGTATTTTTGAGTTCGATCACTACATAGCATTTGAGTTTGATATGATAAAAAAGCAAATCGAAATAATAGTCTTTATCGGCAATTTCAAGATGATATTGTTGCCCTACAAAGGCAAATCCTTTACCTAATTCCAGAAGAAATTTTTTAATATGATTGACCAATTGGTTTTCGATGTCCTTTTCTTTATAACCTTCTGATAATTGGAGAAAATCGAAAACATAAGGGTCTTTCAATGTTTGTTGAGCCAAGTCCGAGAAAGGTTCAGGCAGCGTATTAGAGAAATTAGTAATTGAAGCCCCTTGTCTTTGGAACAGATTAGATTTTATTTGCAAGCTTAAAACGTCTCTACTCCAATTGTTTTCTTTGGTTTTTTGAATGTAGAAAATAGCTTCTTTTTGTGTTTTTGCTTTAGAAAAAATCTGAATATGATGTCCCCAAGGAATTTGGGCAACAAGTTGTTGCCTAATTAGTAACTCGTCTGCATTTTGGGCAACAGGTTGTTGCCCAATTGGTTGAGAATAAAATTCAAAAAAGTATTTGCAATATTTTAAATTCCTTATAGATAGTCCACTAATATCAGGAAACTCCTGTTTCAAATCTTTGGAAACGTTCTCAAGCACTTTATCACCCCAATGGCTTGTTTTGATTTTATCAGATAGCATACTGCCCAAATCCCAATAAAAGAGAATCAACTCTCTATTGACAGAAATAGCAGCTTTAATTTGAGCTGAACGAACTTTGAGTTTAAGCTCCTTAATCCAATTTTTATATTCATTATCTAATTGCATAGTTTATATAAAAGATTCAGAAATTACAGTTTGAGGCTAGGTAAAAATTTTCTTTACTTTTACGCCATTATTTTGAGATTCTGTTTTGTCAAATTTATATTCCTTTAAAACTTCCTATTTTATTTTTATTAAATTCAGATATGTTTTATGGTAAAAAATCTCTTGTACCTTTAGGAACTGATGGTTTTGTCATATGTGAATATAATTTGAAAGGGGCAAAGGTACGATTTTTGTACCAAAACACAAACCCTTATTCTGTAAGGGCTTTCCATTCTTTTGGGGTATAATAGGGCAATGACAGACGAACAAAAGCACAAAACTCGTTGTCTATGTCTTTTACTATTTTCATATGGGGACTGGCTACTACCTTTACTTTTTTATGGTTGGCATCGTATTTATAGCTTTTTGTTTTGATTTTTCTTGAAATGTATTCTGACTTTCCTAATGCTTTCCACTTTAATTTTTTATCTTCAAGAAGATCTTTTACATGTTCATCAACACACTCTCCGCAATGGTATTTTAAAATTACAGCCACGCAGATATCATGGTTTTTATCGAAAAGAAAGTCCATTAAAAAGTTTTGTTTTTCGCTTTTAAGTTCCACTTTCAGGGGTTCCAAGTTCGTGGTATTTAAGTCTTTTGCAAAGACGAAAACTTCAAAATTACCATATTTGTCAATCGAGTTTAATTCTCCGAGAATGCTCTCTTTATTCATGCCTAGAAAATAATCTTGGGCTTGAGTTCTCGACATAAAGCTTATTACAAAAATAAATACAAAGACAAGTTTCATATTTACTAGATATTGAATTTATATAAATGATTATTTTATAAAATCAATAATAACTAAAATGTTTCACTAAATCACTAAAAATTAAAACCCACTAACAAAGAAATATTATTAATAGTGGATTTGGGTTGTTTGTTATATGCATTAATAAACCCATGCTGGTATTCTATATCAAAATCTAATGCACCCATAGTTAGACCAATACCCGTTACAGCACCAAGATAAGAGTCGTTTAACAAATCATAACCGGGTTTATTAAGAGCGTTATTTGGGGCATTCATTATAAAATTGAAACTTGCAAGCGCTTTAGTTCTTATACTTGATTTGTGAGAAAGTCTAACTATTGTAAACCCTAAACCACCTCTACCTCCTAAAACAGAAAAGTCATTTTTAAAAAAATCTGGAGAAGAAGTAGAAGCTAAACTCATGTTTTGATATTGTGCACCCAAAATAAAATACATACCATCGCCCATTAATCTTGCGTCAATACCTGCGGTCCAACCATAGTGAAGGTTGCCAGATGAGGTAACATTTTTGTCAGGAGAAAAAGCAATCATGGGTCCTACTTGGATAGAAGCTCCCGATTGAGCTATTAAAAAAACAGGAGTTAAAGTAAAAAAGATTGCTAACGTTTTTAAAATTTTCATTAATTTTTTGTCTATATTGTTATTTAATAAATCTTTAGACGACAAAAACCATGCTAAGTACCACATAAACTCAATATTATTTTTACTTTTGTGAAAAATTGATATTATGTGGCCAGATTTATCCTATTTTTTTCATGATTTATTAGGTACCGAAGTTGATAATTGGACTTCTATATTTAAGACTTTTGGTTTTATGTTGGTCATGGCATTATTATGTTGTGGTGTATTACTAAGGTCAGAATTGAGAAGGTTAGAAGGATTAGGAAAGATATTGCCTCAGAAATCAACCGTCACTGTCTCCGACAAAGTTCCAATACAAGATATAATTATCAACAGTTTGTTTTTGGCGGTCATTACTGCGAAATTACCAATTATTGTGTCTAATTTTGATGAATTTAAGGGCGATCCAGCGTCGTTTATTCTATCAAAAATGGGTCATTGGCCCATAGGTTTATTAGTAGGTGCATTGGTGGCTGGATATTATTTTTGGAAAAATAGTCAGTCCAAAACAGATGAGAAAGCTACAGAAACGTTATTGTATCCTTCGGCCAAAACTAATGATATCATTATTATTGCTGGTATTTCTGGTGTTTTGGGGAGTAAACTCTTTTCTGTATTTGAAGATATGAGTGGTTTTCTGCAAGATCCACTTGGTGCTCTTATGTCGGGTTCTGGACTCAATGTTTATGGTGGTCTTATTGTGGCCTTTTTCGCTGTTTCCTGGTACGTCAAACGTATAGGAATAAAGCCTATTTACATGATGGATATAGGAGGTATTGGGATATTGTTAGGATACGCAGTAGGGAGGATAGGGTGTCAGTTATCGGGTGATGGAGACTGGGGAATTGTAGCTGCCCAAATTCCAGACTGGTGGTTTTTGCCCGATTGGCTTTGGTCTTATAACTATCCCAATAATGTTAACAATGATGGGGTTTTACTGGCTCAATGCAATGCAGAGATATTTAATTCTTCTCGTATGTCTGGTTTATCCGTAGAGGAAAGTTGTAAAGCAGCATGTGGTATGCGCTATTGCCATGAAATGAATCCTGGTGTATATCCTACCCCTATATACGAAACAGTTTTTGGGTTATTGGCGGCAGCTATCCTTTGGTTGAACAAACATAAATTCAAAATACCAGGAACAATCTTTTTTATTTATATGATAGTCAATGGTATCGAACGGTTTTTAATTGAAACAATACGAGTTAACGATAGATATGATTTCTTAGGCTTACAATGGAGTCAAGCCCAATACATTTCTATACTATTTGTTCTTATAGGTATTGGAGGTTTAATATGGCTATTTAGGAAAAAGAGCTGAAAAATTTAATAAAATTATAGTTTACTTTTTTCCAATTCGCTTTTGAGGAAGTTGATATTTTTTATTTCTTCAGCATCAATACCTTGTTTTTCAGCTAAGTAATAGCTCAACCAATCACCTAAATGTGTCAGGTAGATCATTTTTTCTGCTTTTGTTCTCCCTTTAGCAAATATTTCAATGACTTGTCCTGCCAAAGGAGTGACAATAGATTTAGTCAAGTCCAATCTCAATATGTGCGACTTAGACTCATCCTTATATCTTAAAAATATAACGGAAAGGTCGTCTTTTTTCTGATGCCATCCTACTAATTCATTGTGATTCATCTCGGGAATAGTGTGGTGCCAACCTAATAGTTTAGAATTTTCGTTGATTTGTTGACGCCATCTTACGGCTACAGATTGTGCAGCTTCTACGGTATATATAACAGGGGTTTTACCCATCATACTTATGGCTAATTTTTCAGCCTTAGATTTGATATCATCTTGCTCAAATTTCAATAGATCTATAGCTGATTTTATTTGTAAAATAGTACCATTATCTATAATATTAAGATGGAATAAACTATAAATTTGTGTTATAATGGAGAAACCTAAACAAGTTCTTGGTGAACTATAACCTTCGGGCAATTGGATAAAGTCTAAATTATGTTTTTGAGCAATAGATCTGATTTTTCCTCCTGAAGAAATACAAACTATTTTAGCCTCTTTTGTGAGAGCTTGCTCAAGGGCTTCCACTGTTTCTTCGGTGTTGCCAGAATAAGATGAAATTATAACTAAAGTATTCTTGTTGACAAAAGAAGGAACACCGTAGTCATTATTAATGATAAAAGGGCATGGACTAATGTCCTTGATAAGGTCTCTCACATAAGCACCACCAATGCCAGAACCACCCATCCCGCACAATATAATGTTATGTAAAGTAAAAGGATGGGGTGTTACTTTTGCGGCTTCTCCAATAGATAAAGCTTCTAATAATTGATGAGGAAAAGCCTGTATTAATTGATTCATAATAACTTTGCACTTTATTTTTAAAAAAACAAAGCGCAAAGTTACGTTATATTATGAAATTATTTAATAAATTCTATTAATAGTCTATTAAAAAATCTTTTGAAAACATTGGGTTGGCTAATTCATGCTAATTTTTATACCCAAAAATACAGTCCGCGGCATACCTGGTCCATAGATATAATTACTGTCTCTGTTTTTACCTTTATCAAAATCGTTTTGAAAAGCATTAAATATATTTTTGACACCACCATAAAATTCTATATCATTTTCAAATTTATGAATATGATGTAGATAAGATATTTTACTGCTCACCTCTGAAAAAGATTGTGAAGTGAGAAAAGCATCATTTGGAAAGTTATCAGCACCTCCAAAATGAGCCAATTTCATTCGTCCTGTGTAAACATAATTTAGATTTATATTCCATTTGTTGGAGGGTGTAAAAGTGAGATTAGCAAAACCATAATCATTAGGTGTTCTGAGAAACTCACGCACTGGCTCAACCTCATCAATATATTGGACGGGCTCTTCAAACAAACTTTTTTGTAAAGTAAATCCGGCCTCAAATTGTACTTTTTTGTTATAATTAGTTCTTAACTCTAAAGTGATTCCTTGAACGTTGGCTGATTGGCCATTGCTTTTTTCAAAAACCAAACCAAAGGCATCTTCAGCAATATTTTCTAAAATAAATGCATCATCTAATCTTGTATAAAATCCTTCTAAGGTAAAACCATAAATATATTTGTTGGTCACTTTATCATAATTTAAAGAGGTGCTAAAGCTTTGAGATATTTCTGGCGCTAAATTAGGCGAAAGCTGCACACGAGAAACACCACCACCAGCAAAGGCAATATGTAAGTCTGAATCGAAAGCTTGAGGCGCCCTAAAACCAGTACCATAACTCAGTCTGTATTGAAAACCTGTAGCGGGCTTTACCAAAAGTGCTATTCTTGGATTATATACTAAATTATCTACAAAATTGTGCTGGTCAACTCTAATTCCCGACAACAAATTGATTTTACTTGTTATGTCCCAATCACTTTGTAAAAAAGCTCCGAAATTTTTTGTGTGTTGGTCCACTAAATAATTATAACTGGGTATTTCGTCAAACACTTTATCTGAAATATATTCTGTTCCCAATGTCATCACATTCCTTCCGCCTAAAAATTGACTTAATTCATGATTGAGTTGAAATCCACCCTGGATGGTAGTGTTTTGAGACACTCCATATGGTGGGTTTTCAATATGATTTTGTATATCTACATCTTCATCAGGAAATATACCTGTATAATGATTTCTTCCAGTATTTTGAAAAGCAGAATAGAAGATTAAAGACGATTTATCCTTATTGAAGTTAATTTGATAATCTGCACTACCCATCCATATTCGGTGATATCTTTCTTCTGACTGTTGGGTAAGAAAGGCAGGCTTGTCCGTCATTTCGCCACCAAATCTGTATTCATTTAAGTTACTAATAGACAATTCAAGTTTTTGATTATCTGTAAACTGATAATAAGAATTAAACCCAAGAGAAGTGTTTTCTAATTTAGACAACTCTGAAAAATTATCTCCATTGGCATCGTAAAACCCCCTATTCCTTTTGTTTAGGAAAAAAGTTATACCTGCATTTTTTTCTTCATTAACCAATGTTGCGTTCGAACTCAAGTTAAAATCAGAAGTTTGGTTTCCAATGTTTTGATAAAAAGTATTCACTTCATACCCACTCTTTTTAGGCAGTTTTGTTATGACATTAACCGTGCCACCGATAGCGCTCGATCCATATAAGGAAGAACCACCACCTCTCACCACTTCTATACGTTCTATCATACTTACGGGAAGTTGTTCCATACCATACAAACCCATTAAAGGACTAAATATAGGACGTCCGTTGATTAATATCTGTGAATATCCACCTTGCAAACCATTCATTCTCAATTGTGTATAATTGCAAGTTTGACAGTCTGTTTCTATTCGCAAACCGGGTTGAAATTTTAATCCTTCTGATAGATTGCAGACCTGAAGATTATTGAGTGTTTTGCTATCCATAATACTCACAATTACGGGACTATCAGTTTGTCTTTTGAAAGTTTTTGTTCCCGTCACAACTACTTCATTTATTTTAAATATATCTTGCTGAAGCACAAAGTTGATAGTTTTCTTTTCATTTTCTTTGAAATCAATTTTTTCTTTGATATCAAGATATCCCAAATACTTCACTTCAATGGTAAATGTACCAGATGGGAGGCTCGATATATTGTATGCTCCATTGAGGTCTGTAATAGTCCCTTTATTTAAATCAGGAATAAAAACATTAGCCCCAATCACAGGTCCAGATTCGTCGGTGATTATGCCCATTATGGAATTGTTCTGGCTATATGCAGAGTTAAAAATGTAAAATAATAAAAATAGTGCGGTATATATTTTTGATTGGCTGCTCATTATATTCTTTTTGTATTGTTTAAAAATAAATTTCTTTTCTATAAAAATGGGTGAGAATAAAAAAGATTAAATAATTTCATGAGAGAGACATCAAGCTCATAATTACCAATAGAAAACTAAGCTACATGTGTCCATCTCGAGATATTTAACAAAAATATCATCAAATAAATAACCTTCTTAAGCAATACATGGAGGACCTCTGAGCAGGTTTAAATCTATACATACATCAAAAGCAAAGTTTTGATATAGTAAGATTAATTCAGAAGACAGTGAGGTTTTTGATTCAGTTACAGTAATATTAGGTAACTGAACATCTAAATATGTTGGATTAGAAATTATATCTAAAAAAATCAATTCTTCTTCGGAGTGCGTATGCTTTCCGTCTTTGTCTTGACTATAGTGAACATGGGAAAAATAGCGTCCATCAGGTGTGATGTGGCCATGCCTAAATGCAAAATCGTTCAATAAATATAGCACCCATATTGCTAGTAGCAAAGTAGGATAAGTATTTTTAAAGAATTTATGATTTGGATTCAATCTATTGATAAATGATTAATTAACTGACTTTAACACTCAGCAATGTTCAATGTTTAAAAAGTGATAAAAAAAGTTACTTATTTAATTATTGTTCTAGTGAAAAGATGAAAAGAAAGACATAATAAACGTATGTAAATAATAATGTAAGTGCACAACATAAAGCCAATTTTCTATACTTGTTGACCAATTCCACATTCATATAAATTATGTAAAAACATCTTTAAGTTTATTCAGATGGATATGGGTAAAAAATACATTCATAATCCAATAACTTATACATCATGAAAACAATAAAACATTCATCCATACCCAATATGATTTACTTTAACCGCACAATGTGAAAACGCTATTAATTCATTTTATGCTTTATACCCCTATTCACCCAACTTCAGATATTCTAATTGTTTTTCTAAAGCTTTTATATGTGAGCCAAATACAGCTTTATTGGCTTGAATTGCCCAAAAGAACCCTAAAAGGCCCAATATAGAAACCAAAATTAAATTTTCGGTAGTAAAAGAGGTTTCTATGGCATATTCTAATGTTTGACCTCTTATTAAATAACGCAAAAGTAAACCGCCTACCAACATTGAAGGGATGGCTATTATTCCTATTATCGTTTCTTTTTTTATTGCTGACTTAATAAAGTTTATGTTGTTGGTTAGACATTGGTTAGAAGAGAGGTCAAACGATTCTGTAAGGCCCATTTTTTTATATTCTTTATAAAGCACCAGGAGAAAACTACAGTAAATCAAGATAAAAAATATCATAATTGAAACTATTGCTAGATTGTCATTAAAATAAATAACCATTCCTAAAAATAAAATTAAAAAAAAGACTACCCAATTAATCTTGTGTCTTAATTTGGTTTTTAGAAGAGAAATGGTTGATATTGAATCTTTTTTTAGGGCTTGAATAATCATGTTTTCATGTATTTGTGTATTAGAAAATTTGGCTTCTTGAAGAAATTGCCATTGTTTGTTAATATCCATGACCTATGTTTTTATACAGTAATGAAATTTGCTCTTTAATTCTAAAAATTTTTACATTGACGTAGTTTTTACTAATGCCTACTATTTCGCCAATTTCTTCATGCGTATATCCGTCAAGATGCAAGGTAATCAACATCTTGTCTGTGTCATTTAGGCGTTTGATAATAAAGTAAAGTATTTCATAATCTTCTTTATCTTCAACTTCAGCTTTGAGCAAACTAATCTCAGTTATAGCATTAAGATCTATTTTTTGCTTTGAATTTCTTCGAAAGTTGAGGGCTACATTTAATGCGATTCGGTACACCCATGTCGTGAAGGATGAATCACCATTGAATCTCTTGGAGGATTTCCAAAGTTGTAAAAGAGTCTCTTGGAATAGATCTTCTTTATCTTGAACAGTATCAGTATATAAACTCACCACTTTGTATATGATTCGTTCATTTTTCTGTACTAATTTTACAAATTCAGCTTCATGCATACTGTCATAAATTACTCTATCCCTAATTAGTACCAAAAATACAAAATAAATTACGTTTTGCTTTATATTTTTTATTTTATCATATGAAAAAAGATTAAAAT
>CAZBCV010000100.1:0-11126 GCA_964490495.1 uncultured Aureispira sp.
ATGCGAACGAATCTAAAATTTCATGTAGTTACAAAAAATCAAAAGCTAGATAACCCAATAAAAATGAAAGCCAAAACCGAGAAACGCGCGCTACGTAATATGGGTTTGGATGCGAGTGGCGATTTATAAAAGTACCTCGTATCAGAACCTAATTAGATTGTTGACCATTGTAGAGAAGAATTGAAATACCATACATAAAAAACCTTTCTTTTTCCACAGAAGATCTGCTGTCGAACCCATATTTTGAGTTGAGGCCGGATTCAAAATTATCTAGTGCGTATTCAGACAATGGAAACTGCACATAAGGTTTGAAAGTCAAAGCGACTTTGTCACCAGGCACCTGGAATAATAGATAAAATTTTCCAGCCCATCCAGGTTCACCCAATAGTTCAGCACGTTTTCGACGTGACCCCGGCACATCCGTTTTGATAGACAAATGTCGATAACCCACAGAAGCCCCGTAACCAAAATATCCAAAATAATTTTCAGCCCCTAAAGAATATTCAGTCAAACTTGTAAATAGTTTTGTTTGTATTCTATTGACATTGTCTAATGATGCAAAAGCGTCTGATCTTTTTGACAAGTTGGACCAAGACAATTCAAACCCCACACTATTGAGCCTATATCTCAACCCTAACTCCAAGCCATGGAGTGAGTTTATGGGGTCTAGTGCATCATCCAATATGAATTGAGTTTCAATATTCTTGTTGAAATTGGATACAACACCATTATAATTAAGTCCTTGAGTAAAACCATTGGTATAACCCACTTTGATGTTGAGCTGACCCAGTACTCCTGTCGTTGTGCCTATATACAAGATAAAGAAGAAGCCTAAATATTTTAAATTTTGCATTTAATATCCATAAAATTGGCACAAAGAACCGAAAAAATTAGGAATTAGTGGATAGTATTGTGAATAATTATTTTCATAGCCTTATAAAACATGGGCTAAAAGGAATACCTCAACTCAAAACCAATGAAATATTAAGCGATATTAAGTAGAACCTAATGAACAGACTACATATTGATGATATTCAATATTTTATTATATTTTATTTTTTACCTAGTGCAGATATTTTGAGTATCCTTATAGTAAAACCTTTGCACTACTATTCGACATTGTCCTATGCGGACAGCAGTTACTTTTTTGCATTGCCAAAAAAAGTAACCAAAAAACGCTAGTTCAAAAAAAGGCGATTGCAAAGCAGCGTTCTCTCTCATGTCAAAATGCTTTTTCTATTGCCTTAATAATCCTCTTTTATAATAGGGTTTCTACTGCGACAATAGACGCACTTTTGACATTCCGTTCACTATCGCTTGTTTTTTGAACATACCCCTTAACCGAAAGCCGTATTTAAACTTAGAGATATGACCTATACAGCAGGTCCTAAGTAGAGCGAGAAAAGAGCTTTTCTCTTATTTCAAGATGATATTTTGGCAATATAATTTATAATACATCGGAAGTTTTGAGATATTAGTCTAAGATTTATTGTCGAATAAAGTTATTCGCTGTATATTTGTGAGTTATAAATAAAAAAATAGTTTTGTTTTGAGGTTGTCACCACATATTATTCGCAAAGCATTGACACAACGTGTTTCTCAAGACGTTTTATACCATATATTTTTTTGGTTAGGCCTGCTTTGTCTTATGATGTTGGCCAATGTTCCTGCTATGGGATTTTGGGAAGCACTTCTGACCAACTTGATTACAGTGGCGTTTTATGTAGCCATCACTTACATAGATTATTTTTATTTATTTCCCAAATACCTGAAAGATAGAAAATTATGGTTTCATTTTGTGTTGGTAGGGCTCTATGCTTTGCTCCTAACGCCCATAAAAATGGCAGCTATTCATTGGGTCACTTGGTCATCGGAAGAATCCTTTGACCAAGATGCTTCACATATGTTTTTTATCTTTTTATCTTTGTATTTTGTAGGTATTTGCTCCTCAATATATCGAATTATGAATGAGTGGCTGGTCCAGCAACGGGATAAAAAAGAGCTAGAAAAACAAACCTTACAATCTGAGTTGAATTTTTTAAAATCTCAGATTAATCCTCATTTTTTGTTTAATACCTTAAACAGTCTTTATGCGCTGACCTTAAAAAAATCTGACTTGGCACCAGAAATAGTACTCAAACTTTCAGAAATGATGCGCTACATGTTGTATGAATGTAACGAAAAGACAGTGCTTTTATCTAAAGAAATTCAATATATCCAAAATTATCTGGATTTAGAAAAGCTTCGACATGGTAATAAAATGGATGTTCATTTTTATGTAGTGGGAGATACACAGCATAAGCGCATTGCACCACTTTTGCTAATGCCATTCATTGAAAATGCTTTCAAACATGGTATAAATAGTCAAGTATCTCAAGGATATGTCAATATTGAATTGGCCGTTGAAGCTGATGATTTATACATAAAAGTAGATAATAGCAAATCTCCATCCGTGCCAAGAATATCTGAAAAAAAATCCGGTGGAATAGGTTTGATGAATGTGAAACGTAGATTGAATATTTTGTACTCAGACTTACATCATTTAGAAATCAAAGAAAGCCCTATTTCTTACCAAATAGAGTTGAACTTGTCTTTAAATCAATATTAAATAATCTTTAAAAATTTTAAAAAATATGATCCGTGCCATAATTGTTGATGATGAGCCATTGGCGTTAGAAGTTTTAGAAACTTACATTGAAAAATTGCCTCAATTGAGTCTTGTAGCAAAGTGCGATAATGCCATAGAAGCCAATGAGGTATTAAAAGCCAATACCGTTGACCTCATGTTTTTAGACATTCAAATGCCTCAACTCTCGGGAATTGACTTTCTCAAATCGCTTTCAAAACCTCCATTTGTAATTTTCACTACGGCTTACCCAGATTATGCAGTAGAAGGTTTTGAACTCAATGCGGTTGATTATTTATTGAAGCCAATTTCATTTGATAGATTTTTGAAGGCCGTCAATAAGGTTTCTGAAAAAATGCCCCATCAAAAAGCAAGTACCCAGGTGAATAATAGCGACCATCATGATGAGTTTATCTTCGTGAAAGCCGACAAAAAATTAGTAAAAGTTAATTTTGATGATGTGCTTTATATAGAAGGGTTAAAAGATTATGTCATCATAAGACAAAATAGTGGCCGTATCATTACTCTGCAAACCATGAAAAGTCTTGAGGACAAGATGCCAACACACCAATTTAGGCGCATCCATAGGTCTTTTATTGTCAATGTTGATAAAATTCAAGCTATTGTGGGCAATATGGTAGAAATAATGGAAGGCCCAAAAGTCAAACAAATACCTATTGGCAATAATTATAAAGATGATTTATTAGCTTTAGTCAATGACAATAGATTATAAGTTTTTATGATATTATTTGTAAGCTTCTACCTGTAGTAACCATAAGGCAAAGCATACTAATAAACAAAGGGCAAATATTAATTCCGAAGCTAAGTTGAGATTTTTAATAAGGCTTAAAGCATGATCTTTTTAATTTTTGGTCAAAAATGGTTGTTTTTTCTAACTTTTACCCTTTGATTTTGTTATTAAAAATAATAAAAGTAAATAACTAACAAATTTGTGACCATTACTGAATCTTGTTAAGATGTTAATGTTTTATATAAATCCTGAATATTCAGTACAAAAATAAAATAATTGAAAAGATATAATTTAAATTTTCTGTTTTGGTGAACTTTAAATTTTACATTGCTAGCTTAATTATTGTGGCCGTTGTTACTTCATCACTCACAATATTTTTATACAACCACTACATCATTCCGTCTGATCGTTGGATTTCTTCTTTGCGTAAAGACGTACATAGTATGGCAGAAAAAGGAGTCTTACTCTCTCCCAAATTATTAGAACAATATAAAGCTGTCCAACCCTCTGATTTTGTTGTGGCAGCTGAAAAAAGTAGAAAGGCAGTTGTTTTCATCAAATCGAATAGCTCAGATTCAGATAATGAAGACAAAGATGTTTTTCAAGGTTTGACCACTGGTTCAGGCGTAATAGTTAGTCCTGACGGCTACATCGTCACCAATTACCATGTCGTAAAAGAAGCTACTAAAATAGATATCACTTTAGATGACAATAGGGCATATGAAGCCAAAATGGTAGGATATGATGAAAGTACAGACTTGGCATTATTAAGAATTGCAGAAAATGATTTAGATTTTTTATTGTTAGGCAATTCAGATTCACTTTTCATAGGCGAATGGGTGTTGGCAGTAGGCAATCCTTTCAAACTACAATCTTCTGTGACCGCTGGCATAGTGAGTGCAAAAGCTAGAAATATCAACGTTCTCACATCTCAAGGGATAGAATCCTTTATACAAACAGACGCTGCCATCAACCCAGGTAATAGTGGCGGTGCTTTAGTAAATACGCGGGGTGATTTAGTGGGTATTTGCACGGCTATCAAAAGTTATAGTGGACGTTTTGAGGGTTTTTCATTTGCTATACCTTCCAATTTAGTCTCAAAAGTTGTTGCTGATTTGATGGAACATGGTGTTGTCCAAAGAGGTTGGCTGGGAATAGAAATAGAAAATGTGGATAATACCACTGCCCAAAACCTATCCTTGAACGAAATATCGGGTGTTCATATATCATCTGTAAAAAAAGAAGGAAGTGCTTTCAAAGCAGGTCTCAGAAGTGGTGATGTCGTTCACAGCATCAATAATACCAAAGTCAATAATGTTCCAGAATTTATGGAAATAATGGCACGGTATAGCCCTGGTGAAAAAATTGTTGTTATTTATACAAGATTTGGCAAAAAATACACCACTGAAGCTGTTTTATTAAATCAGCTCAATACAGAGTTTTTAATGAAGCCTACAAAGTTTGAAATTTTTTCTAAAATAGGTTTTGAAATTAGATTGCCAGATATGTATGAACAGGCTGTAGTCGCTTCAAATGGATTGATAGTGCAAAGTGTTCAAAGAGGTACTACGGCTGCACAAACAAGAATGGAACCTGGCTATGTCATCACCAAAATAAATAATATCACCGTTAAATCTCCCAAACAACTCGCAGATGTTTTGATTGAAAATAAAGGTAAATCCATTATCATGGAAGGATTCTACCCTAAAGTTCCCGGGGAGTTTCCCTACACATTTATTGTTCCTTAAAAGCATTTGACTTAAATCCTAAAGTAATATCATGACACAAACAGAAAAAGATTTTAATAAAAACGAAGACAGCATGCTATTGTTGATTTCTGAATGGCAACAAAAATTAGAGAAAATTTATGAAGGGGGCGGAAAATCAAGAATCGAAAAATTACATGCCGAAGGTAAACTAAGCGCAAGAGAAAGAATAGACCATCTAATAGACAAAAATTCAGATTTTTTTGAAATTGGTGCTTTCGCTGGAAATAATATGTATAAAGAACACGGCGGTTGTCCCGCTGGTGGTGTCATCACGGGTCTTGGTAGAATTCATAATAGGCTATGTATGATAGTGGCCAATGATGCCACGGTCAAAGCAGGGGCGTGGTTTCCCATCACAGGCAAAAAAAACCTTAGAGCGCAGGAAATAGCCATGGATAATAGAATTCCCATCATATATTTGGTGGACAGTGCTGGTGTTTATCTTCCACTTCAGGACGAAATATTTCCGGACAAAGAGCATTTTGGAAGAATATTTCGCAATAATGCCAAAATGTCCTCAATGGGCATTCCACAAATTGCAGCTATCATGGGAAGTTGCGTGGCTGGCGGTGCTTATCTCCCCATTATGTCTGATGAAGCACTCATTGTTGACAAGACAGGTTCAATTTTTTTAGCAGGTCCGTACCTTGTGAAAGCAGCCATAGGTGAAGATGTTGACCAGGAGACCTTAGGAGGCGCTACTACACATTGTGAGATATCGGGAGTAACAGATTATAAAATGCCTGATGATAACACATGTTTGGACACGATACGAGATTTAATTTCTAAAATGGGGGCATCGTCCAAAGCAGGATTTGATAGGGTAGAGGCCCAACTTCCGAAAATGGACGTTAAAGAACTGGTGGGAATATATCCCGAAAACCCTACAAAGCCCTATGATACTTTAGACATCATAAAAAGAATCGTTGACGACTCCAAATTGACAGTATATAAGGCGGACTATGGCAAAACTATCATTTGTGCTTACGCTCGTATTGATGGGTGGTCTGTGGGCATTGTCGCCAATCAACGGCAAGTGGTAAAAAACGCTGCTGGCGAAATGCAATTCGGTGGCGTCATCTATAGTGATTCTGCTGATAAAGCTACAAGATTTATAATGAATTGTAATCAAAAGAAAATTCCGCTAGTATTCCTCCATGATGTTTCAGGCTTTATGGTAGGTCGGCGCTCAGAACATGGAGGCATCATAAAAGATGGTGCCAAAATGGTAAACGCTGTATCTAACAGCACTGTGCCTAAGTTTAGTATTGTTATGGGTAATTCTTATGGGGCTGGCAATTACGCCATGTGTGGCAAGGCCTACGACCCAAGATTGATTTTGGCCTGGCCAACTGCCAAGATAGCGGTGATGGGTGGTACTCAAGCTGCAAAAGTTCTCACTCAGATTCAAGTAGCCACACTTAAAAAATCTGGTAACCCTCCAAAACCAGAAGCTGAAAAAGAACTTTTTGACACCATCAAACAAAGATATGATGAACAAACCACGCCTTACTATGCCGCTGCACGATTATGGGTAGATGAAATAATTGACCCTCGCCATACTAGAAAATGGATTTCCATGGGAATTGAAATGGCCAATCATGGAATAATAGAAAAATTTAATCCAGGTGTCATTCAGACTTAGTGGAATAATGTTTAACAACATTATCAATTATAGTATTTGATTTTTAAATTACTAGTTAAAGTTTGTTAACCTTGTATTAAAAATTTAATAAATTTTTTATTAAATAACTATTTATCAATGGTTTACGACTGGTTTTGGCTATAAATTCTAAATTATCAAAATAACAATTGTTAACAACTACATACATTTAATTGATATACCTTTGCGGCATATTTAATTAACATCTAAAATCAATTAAAAAATGAAAAATTTAGTATTTTTATTCTTAGGACTTTCATTATTCGCTTGTAAGTCAGAAATTCAAAAAAATCAAGCAGCAGTAGAAGGATTGGCTACAAGCTGGCAAACAGCTACTAATTCAGTTACAGAATTAAACAACGCTTTGACTGGTGATATGAATGAAATGGCCACAGCTACAAAAGATCTTATTCTTGCAGAAGATGCAGTAGCCGCTTTGAAAGGAGATGCAGCAACTAATTATACAACTGCATTGGAAAATTATAAAGCTGCAACATCTGGTAATTTTGCACCAATATTAAATGAACTTAATGGTTTTGTTGCTGAATGGACAGCTAAAACAGCTGATGTAACTGCATTAACAGAAGGACTAAAGTCCGGCAAATATGAAGGTAATGTTGTTGAAAAAATTGCTGAACTTAATGGACTTGTTGAAAAAGCGGGTCAATTAGTGGGTGGTTTGACTGAAAAAAGAACAGCTTTAAAGGCTGATGCAGCTACAGCAGCAGAAAAACTTAAATTGGCTTACGAAGCAGTAGCTCCGAAAAAGTAATTTTCGCTTTAGAAGTTGAAATAATAAGGGGTTTGGTGTTTATCAAGCCTCTTTTTTTTTGATAAAAAACTAAAATTTTAAATCACTTCCAATTAATTTAGTTCTACAAAAGGAAAAGATAAAAGCTCAAAACATTTAGCCACACCTTATGTTGAGAGGTAAGTTCATTATGAATTTAGATAAAATTAAAAATATTGAAAATATTACTTACTGGTGCCACAGGATATATAGGAAAGAGGCTATTGCCACGGCTCATAGCAGAAGGGCATCATATAGTTTGTTGTGTGAGAGATGCTAAAAAATTCCATCCTGAAGCCTCACTATTAAGTAAAATTGAAATCATTGAAAACGACCTAACTCGATTAGATACACTTTCAAATATTCCCTTGGATATAGATGCGGCATATTATTTAGTGCATTCTATGTCGGCCAGTAAAGACTACGAAGAGCTTGAAAAAATTTCTGCTATTAATTTTCGTAATGTCATTAATAAGACAAGAGCTCAACAAGTGATATATTTGAGTGGTATTGTCAATTCTACAACTTTATCTAAACATCTTAATTCACGCAAAAATGTAGAATTAACACTTTCAGAAGGTCGATATATGTTAACTACCTTGCGGGCGGGCATCATTATTGGTTCAGGTAGCGCATCTTTTGAAATCATCAGAGACTTAGTCGAAAAACTGCCTGTTATGGTTGCACCAAAATGGCTGATGACGAAATGCCAACCTATAGGAGTTTCAGATGTGATGACTATACTGATAGGAGTATTAGGAAATGAAAAGACTTATCGAAAAAGCTTTGATATTGGCGGTACAGATATATTGACTTACAAGGAAATGTTATTGACATTTGCAAAAGTGCGAGGTCTCAAAAGATGGATTTACACCGTTCCTGTCATGACACCAAAACTTTCTTCTTATTGGCTATATTTTATAACTTCAACCTCCTATAATTTAGCTGAGTCATTGGTTGAAAGTATGAAAATTGAAGTCATTGCTGAAAATAATGATATCCGCAAAATATTAAATTTTACACCCCTTTCTTATGAAAAGTCAATTGAGAGAGCTTTTGATATAATCCATCAAAACATGATAGAATCCAGCTGGAAAGACTCAACTGTAAGCGGTAGATTGGAATACAAAATTTCAGATTTTATAAAAGTTCCTGAATATGGATGTTACAAAGATTCTCGTCACAAAACAGTAAAAGATCTACCTAAAAGTATTGAAAAAATTTGGCGAATTGGGGGTGAAAGTGGTTGGTATTATGGCAATATATTGTGGGAATTGAGAGGTTTTTTAGATAAAATTATTGGTGGTGTAGGATTGAGAAGAGGACGAACTCACCCTTACTTAATATCAGCCGGAGATACATTAGACTTTTGGCGTGTTCTTTACGCAGACAGAAATGAAGGCAGATTACTATTATATGCCGAAATGAAACTCCCTGGAGAAGCTTGGTTAGAATTTAGAATTGAAGGAAACGAACTGCATCAAATAGCTACATTTAGGCCCAAAGGTATCCTTGGAAGGCTATATTGGTGGGCAGTTTTCCCCCTTCATGGGTTTATTTTTAATGGAATGTTGACCAAAATTGCTAAAGGATAAAAAAATATCCTTTTCAGTCTTAATGAATAGATTAATGTAGGTCAAATTTGTTTTATTATTTTTAAAAGTAAATTGATTTATTTTCCCCACCCTAAAAGGAAAGTAAAATAGCCTCCAAGCTCATTAATTAAACCTCTAAATATTTTTGAGGCGTTTCTGGCAAAATCAATAATGGACAAATAGTGTTAAGCGCGGCAAATTCAGAAACACTTTTGTGAAATATTTTTTCAAAAAAGTTACGTTTTTTAACGGATAAGGCCACAATATTATTTTCACTTTCATTAACGATTTGGTTGACAGATTCGAAAATGTCTTTACTGTCGAAGATATCAATAATATAATTGAGCTGAGGAAAGTAATTTTTTAGAATATCTAGTGCATCTTGTACATCATAAGATTCGTCATTGTGAGTTTTGATGTGTACGATTCTCAAATTAACCCCTAATTGAACACATAATTGGCCAAGATTAAGAAAATGTTGTGCGTCATGTTTCAAACTCTCAGATAGAAAAACTAATTCTTTAGATGGTACGTATTTTTTATCAGGAGGGATGAGGAAAAGTGGGCATTTAGAGTTTTCAATCATATCCAAAGACAGCGACCCAAATACTTTTTTGAAAGCATCACCACTACCTGTAGTACCCATCACCATAATAGTATTTTCACTTTCTGTCAAGGATTGAAGTTCCATTCCGGGAAAACCAATTTTAAAAACTCCATCTACCATTGGTTCTTCTAAGAAACTCCCCATCCAATCTTTGTTTAATGTTACGACCAAATCATCGAGTTTTTTTCTGTGCAATTTTTCAGCTTCTTCATCCAATACCGTAAATTGCTGAACATCAATAGAAGATGGATAATATATATGTACAAGCTTCAACATACCATCTATGTTTTTAGCTAGATGATGTGCAAAATTATAAGCATTATATGATGCTTCCGAAAAATCCGTAGGTACTATTATTTTTGTCATTTGGCCATAATTATAAGTGAGTAAAATAGATTGAATGGTATTTCTTAAAGATGAATTAAACTCCCCATTGGGTTTTATTTCGAAGAGACGGTTGTTATTTAAAAGAACTGAGGGAACAGACTTCACATGATCTTTTATTATATCTTTTATATCTGTCACTTCCTCCATGACGTAGTCAAATTTGGCCGCTTCTAAATATTTACACAGTTTAGTCTTTACTAACTGATAACTTGGTGTCGATGTTCCATATAATTTGATATTTACCATAAAGAAAACTATAAAAAATGAATTAACTATAAACTGCCACCGCTTCTTTTTCGTCTGCTAATACTTTTATGATATCGTAGGTTGTAACAATTCCAACCAATTTGTCCCCATTTAAAATAGGAATGGCATGAAACAAATTTTCTTTAAATATTTCAAGTACTACATTAATTCTATCTTCGCTGTTTAATTTTGCTACTTTTGTGGTCATGATATCTCTCACATGATAATTATTGAGTTTTACGTCCTCAATTGTTTTATCAAATTGCACATCATTGAAGCCCTTTTTAAAAAATGAAAAGTCAGATTTACTAACTATCCCAATAAATTTACCACCTTTCACGACAGGCAAATGATGGATTCTGTGTCGCTGAAAAATTGACTTCACAGTAGCTAATGTATCATCTTCATTGATACAAATGATATCTTTTGTCATTATTTTCGATACTGGATCAAGTAGATTCATGAAGATTAATATTTAATTTGGGTCAAAGATGAATATATTTTTAATATAAAGATATGATACAAATCATCTCACTCAATGATTTTTTGAAATTTAATGACTTTTTATTTTGAAATTCTGAATTTTTAAACAGATGTATTACTATCTTTGAGCAAAATTTGGGGCTTATGGATTTAGGAAAAGATGATATTGCACTAAAATTAAAGTCAATTTTCGATACAGCAGTTGATGG
>CAZBCV010000101.1:0-11086 GCA_964490495.1 uncultured Aureispira sp.
AATCAAAAAGGAAAAATCACACATTCATTAAGGCATACTACTAAATATAAAAACATAGTTTATATGGATGATAAAAAAGTTATTGCAATTTGCGAAAATTCTCAACTAGTATTAAATCACCTTTAAATAGGACAAAAACATGAACACATTAAAAACTAATTTTCAAAAACAACATATTTAAATCTTGAGCCAAAAGGGAGAAGTTACTTTAGACGATAATCACGAAAAGTGAAGGACTTATACCTGTTTTCCAAAAATTGAAAGTCTATTGAGGTAAAAAAATCATTTCTCCATAGGATACATTTTGCAAATTTCATTACCTTTGCCTCCTTATGCGATTAAAGAGCTTACATATCAAGGGATTTAAGAGCTTTGCTAATGAGACGGTTCTCAATTTTAGTGAAGATGTCATTGGCGTAGTAGGCCCTAATGGTTCAGGCAAATCCAATATTGTCGATGCTATCCGTTGGGTATTGGGTGAGCAAAAAAGTAAAGAATTGCGTCTTGAAGCCATGTCTGATGTCATCTTTAATGGAACAAAAACCAAAAAGGAATCTGCCACCGCCACCGTTGCTTTAACTTTTGACAATGACAAAGGCATCTTGCCTACCGAATATCAAACGGTCACTATATCGAGAACGCTTTTTAGGTCGGGGGAGTCAGAGTACAAACTCAATAATGTGGTGTGCAGGCTTAAAGATATCAATTCTCTTTTTTTAGACACAGGGATAGGTAGCAACTCATATGCCATCATCGCTTTGGGCATGGTGGATGATATTTTGGCAGACAAAGAAAACTCACGCCGCAGGATGTTTGAACAAGCTGCGGGTATTTCTAAATATAAAGTCCGCAAAAAAGAAACGCTTTCTAAACTCAAAAGTGCCACTGAAGATCTCAATAGGATAGATGACTTACTTTTTGAGATTGAGGGCAATTTAAAATCACTGGAAAAACAAGCCAAAAGAACTCAAAAATACTTGGATGTCAAGGCTCAGTACAAAGATATGAGCATTCAATATGCCATACATTCTGTTCATCATCTCAAAGAAAAATACAAAGGCATTTCAGAAAAACTGGTTAAAGATCAAGATACTTATCGCGCTAATGATGCCCTTCTCTACAAAAAGCAAGCTGAACTCGAAAAAGAAAAGAAAGCCAACACGGATAAAGAAATAGCTCTTTCGGACCATCAAAAAAAACTCAATGAACTTGTCTATCGTATTCGCTCGTCTGAAGGCGAAAAAGACCTTCTCAAACAGAAATTGGGTTTCAAAAAACAAAATAAAGAACAAGTCACTGTAAATATAACCGAAAGTGACAATGCACTATTGGAGGCGACCGAAAAACAACAATCTTTACAAAATAGATTGAAGAGCGAAAATGATATTTTGCATCAACTAAAACAAGATTTTGAAGGTTCACAAAAAGTGTATCAAGATCTCAAAGAAAAATATAATGATGCTAAACAATCCTTTGACCAAAAACAAAAACTTAAGCAAGAACTAGAAAAGGAAATTTTTGATTTTGACAAAACAATAGCTATAAGTACCAACAATATAGAAAATATCAATAGAGATACTGTCCGTATCAAAGAAAATCTTTTGCAAAAAACGGAAGATATCAAAAAAATCCACCAACAATTGATGGAGCTTAAAAAAAATATTGGTCTTAAAGAAGATGAATTCAATAAGTTTGCACAAGACGACAATGATAGATTGGCTCAAATAACTACATTGGAAAACCAAAGAGACAAATGGCAAGAAGAGCTGAACAATGTCAATAGAAATATAGATTCAAAACAAAACGAATATGACCTTCTAAAAAGTATGATTGATAGTTTTGAGGGATTTCCTGAGTCTATCAAATATTTGAGTGACCAAACCAAAGGAGGCCTTACCTTAATGTCGGATGTTTTGGAAGTAGATGAAAGATATAAAGCTCCCATTGAACTTTTTTTAGAAGGATATCTCAATTATTTTGTAGTCAAAACCACAGATGAAGCCTTAAAAAGTGTGATCTTGCTCAAAAATGCGCAGAAAGGTAAAGCCAATTTTTTTGTATTAGATCATATTCCAGAAAAGAAGCCTCTGAAGATTGATGATAATAAATTAATTTGTGCTACCGATATTGTCCGAATAGATAATGCTTACGAAAAACTCTTAAGATTTCTTTTAGGCCATGTCTTTATATACAATGGTGATGTGGATGATCTGAGCCAAATTTATATACCAGAAGGTGTCACGGTCTTGTCTTCATCAGGAACATTTCTCAGTCAAAAATATATTGTTTCTGGTGGGTCTGTAGGACTTTTTGAAGGAAAAAAATTAGGAAGAAAAAAGAATTTGGAAAAATTAGCTGAATTTCTCTCTAAAAACTTGCAGTTAAAAACAGAGATTTCCGAAAATCTTCAAAATATCAAAAATCAAATTGGTCCTTTAAAAATTGCAGATTTTAAATCCATTATGGAGAAGATTCGCAAAGAAATACAATCGCAAGAACAAGAACAAATTCGCCTAAAACATCAGTCGGATAGCTTTGAGCAGTTCAAAGTGGAAAGTGAACTCAAAATAAAAACTTCTTCCGAACAACTCAAAAACTGGGAAAACCAAATCAAAGAAGCGCAATACCATATCAGTCAACTCAAAGAAAAAATCAATGTTTTAGACACTCCTTTGGAAGGACAAGCCTCAGACATGGATATATTGAGTGATAATATGTCTAAGGCCTCTGAAAAATTCAATCAATCCAATATTTCATTGATTCGTCATCAAAACCTTATTGGAAATTTTGTTAAAGATTTAGAATTTGCCGAGCTAAAAATCAAGGAACTTCAACTTAGATTAGAGGCCGATAGACAACGCTCTATTTCTTTGGACAGAGAGCGAATAGATATTGAAGACCAATTGATTCATTTGGATAAGGAATTGCAAGAAATGTACTATGAGAAAAAAGAATTTCAATCCACTCTATCTGAAGCAGAACAAGTGTTTTTGAAAGCAAGAAATGTCATCAATGATTTGGATGATGAAATAAGAGCATTGTCAAAGTCTCAGTCGCAGCTCCAACAAAGCATACAAGACCTCAAAGATCAATACAGTGATCAAAAGTTTCAAATTCAATCGATAGGGGAGAGGCTCCGGATAGAATTTAATGTGGCTATCAATGATGTTATCAATAATCCTAAAGACGATACTTTGGAGTACGAACAATTGACAGAAGAACTTGAAAAAATAAAAACAAAATTACAATCCTTTGGTGATGTCAATCCTTTAGCAGTGGAGGCTTATAGTGAAATGAAGGAAAGATATGACAACATTCTAGTTCAACGGAAAGATATTTTGGAAGCCAAAGATTCACTCATGGATACTATGAAGGAAATAGAAGACAGTGCCACGGAAAGATTTATGGAAGCCTTCAATAAAGTAAGAGAAAGTTTTATTGAGGTATTTAGAAGTCTATTTACCGAAGATGATACTTGCGACCTCATATTACTTGATACCGCTAATCCATTGGAATCCAACATTGAAATAATAGCCAAACCTAAAGGCAAAAAACCTAAATCTTTGTCACAACTGTCGGGCGGTGAAAAAACTCTTACAGCTACGGCTTTACTTTTTGCGCTTTATCTTCTAAAGCCAGCTCCTTTTTGTATTTTTGACGAAGTGGATGCGCCTTTGGATGATGCCAATATTCAAAAGTTTAACAACATCATCCGTAAGTTTAGCAAAGAATCACAATTTATCATAGTGACACACAATAAGTCCACAATGGCAGAAGTCAATGTTCTTTATGGTGTTTATATGATTGAGCCAGGTGTATCTGCGGTGAGTTCTGTAGATTTCAGAAGCCTAAAACATGACCCCATCTTAGAATCTCTCAATTAATAAGTATGAACCATTTGGCCCATACTTTGATTTCCTATCCTGATGAATATAGTTTGGTAGGAAATTTTTTAACAGATTTCCTCACTTTGGCAGAAATCAAAAATTTAGATTCTCGGTATTTGGAGGGTGTAGAACTTCATAGGCGGATAGATACCTTCACAGACAGTCATGCCGATGTCAAGGAGTGTATCAATATCTTCAGACGCCATCAACAAAAGTATGCTCCTGTGGTCGTGGACGTAATATTTGATTATTTTCTTATTGAACATTGGTCACTTTGGTCTTGTTGGCCTTTTGACCAGTATGTAGATCATGTCTATAATATATTAACATTGCACACTGAAAAAATGCCCACTCGAATGCATCAAAGAGTGGATAGAATGATTGAAACAGATTTTTTGCGCAGTTGCTCTACCTATGAAAGATTGGAAAGAACATTTATTTTCATTCAATCGAGAACAAAATTTGAAAATAACTTACATTTTGCTCATCTTGACCTACTAGAAAACAAGGCCAAATTGGATAAATTATTTCTTAATTTTTTCCCTCAGTTATTACTTCACACACAAGTGAGATAGTCTTCTGTTTCATTTCACACATTTTTTGTAAGAAGTTTATTTTTATTGCATTTTTGAAAAAAAGTAAAAATTTTTTATTTTCATAATGAAGTAAAAATCAACACAATAACATATTATAAAAAAAAATTATAAAAAAAACTATGAAAAAAAGCGTATTACATATAATGTTTTTTCTACATTTGTGCTTTCTTTCGTATTGAAGTCTTTTTTATTGAAGGTGAAAAACGTAGAAATAGTAATTGTTTCCCAAAACAGTTGTGCCTTAAGAAGGTAAAATAAATCTCTATTAACTCACATGTAACATGTGGTTAAAAGGATATTAATTGAATTTATAAATTGACTGAGCTTTCGGCAAAAAAACTAAGTCATTGTAAATATAACATTAAACATTTTAATTAATTCATTTTAAACTCAAAATTGATCTCATGATGGAAACAAATTTTACTAAGATTCGCAAAGTGATGCAATGGACAGTAGTCTTTGCATTAGCAATCTTTACACAATTTTCGGCAAACGCACAATCCTGTGCATGTAAAGGGAGCATTCAAGTTAGCTTAGGTTCTGATGGAACAGCTGAAGTGACATCGTCTATGCTTTTGGCAGACAATACAACATGTGGCGCTTCGGGCACACCTGTTGTGGCTGTGATGACAACTCCAACAGGAGCACCTATAGAAATTAGCCCTTTTGTAGATTGCAACTATTTGGGCAAAACCCTTTATGGCAAAGTAACTAATGGCAACAACAGCTGTTGGACGACTATAACAGTCGAAGACAAAATGGCACCCACACTTACTTGTCCTGTTGCACCATTATCGGTAACGTGTGCTGATTTTGAATCATATACACCAACAGTCACAGATAATTGTCCGGGTGGATTAGTTGTAAATCAAGTTGGAGAGGACGTAGAAGTATTAATGGAGCCATGTAGTACGGCAACAAATGTTCTCAAAAGAGTAACAAGAAGATATCAAGCAGAAGATGCATCAGGTAATAAATCGGCTATTTGTTCATTTACGTTTGATATCACTACTATTATCTCATTAGCAAATATAGTCATGCCTGCGGCCAATACCCCATTGGAATGTGAAGGGCCTTATGCTAAAATTCCTACTGGTCAACCTTTTGCAGGTAATCCTTCCCCAATCCATGTTGGAACAGCTTTAGGCACTGGAGTTCCATATTTGCCTGTAGGTAATTATGGAGAATGGGTAGGAACTACTTTTAATGCTGGAGTAGTTAGAACTTTTTCAAATAGGCTCGTGTTAAGAGGTGGTACTAACACCGCTTTACCAAATACAAGACAATTAGGCGCTACATTCTGTTATACAGCAGAAGCGGATGGCAACATTACTTTTGATTGGTCTGCTGATATGAACCGTAGTGGAGGTAATTTCAATAACGATGAACCTGCCTATTCTATAAACGGAACAAGTGTGAATTTGGCTACTGGAGCTATTAATTCGACTTCAGGTTCGCAAATGATACCTGTGAAAGTGGGTGATGCAGTTTGTTTTCAAGTATTTACTATGAATAGGGCTGCGCACACAAGGTTGGAAATAACCAACCTTACTGTTCCTAAGCCATTATTCCCAAGTTTAGGAAATGATCCTTGTAAGCTTTATGTAAGATTTACGGATTCTCCACCTATACCTAATGGCTGTACAACAAAAATTATGCGTGAATGGGTAGTGAATGAATGGTCATGCTTGAATAGAGTTCCTAGAACATTCATTCAAACTATAGAAATATCTGATACTAAAGCACCTACTGCTCCTAAAATGGTAGATATTACAGCAAGTACAGCTAATCATAGATGTGAAGGATTTGTGACATTCCCCAATCCTAATGCCACGGATAATTGTTCTTTACCAACTCAAATTACTTCTAGTATCAATATTTTTGAGAATGGTGATTATAATAAACCTGCTGGATTTTTGAGACATCCAGATAGAACAGCGACTTTGCCTGTGGGATCTCATAAAGCTATTTATATCATAGAAGATGCTTGTGGAAGAGCCAAAAGAGATACAATTAATGTAACAATTATAGACAATACACCTCCTGTGGCTATTGCCAATGATTTGACTACTGTAGGATTGACTTTAGATGGTCAAGCCCATGTAGCAGCTACATCTATTGATGATGGAAGTTATGATGAGTGCCAATTGGCTAAATTGGTCGTCCGTCGTATGGATCACACAAATTGTCAACCGTGTGACATACCTACATTGCCTGGATTTACTTACTTAGGAACTCATGGAGAGGGAGTTTTACAGAGATATTTTTACTTATCTGCACACACAGCCACAGCTCAAGTTGCTCAGAAAACAGCTGTTGCAGTAGGTGGAGCATTAGTGAATTACAACAGTACACCAGCTAAAATGTCAGCGGTAAGAGGCTTTGTCAATGGTGTCTTCCGCAATAGTTTGTTTTTTATTCATGGTGTCAATGTAGATCATTCGACAGGAATGGTGGGGCATCCGAGACCATCTACAGCTACCGAACTTCAAAGATATGTCATTGAAATTTCAGATATCTGTGGCTTTAGTTCACATGCAAAATTCTGTTGTTCAGACATACCTCAATCACCAAGACAAGCCAATCCAATGGTAGTATTTAGAGCGATAGATGCTGCTGGTAATTTTAATGACAATATGGTATCTGTAGTGGTACAAGATAAAATAGGACCAAGAATAACTTGTCCAGAGCATATGACTGTTAATTGTGATTTCATTTATGATAGAAATAATTTGACTAAAGATTTCGGTTGGCCTGTTGCTACTGACAATTGTGAATTATTGACCATCACAACTGACTCAATTATAGATATTGATGCTTGTGGTAGAGGTCATATTTTACGTAATTTTATGGTAACTGACCAAGGTGGTCGCACAGCTACATGTTCTCAAAGAATTGACTTCATACCGCAAGGAGTGATGGTTTACAATGGACCAACGGCGGCTGAATGGCCAGATAGAGAGGTAATGGTGAATGGTTGTGGAAATCCAGCTGCACCTGAATTCTCTCCTGATGTATTAGGAAGACCTATCATCAATAATGGCGCTTGCTCTTTAGTAGCAGCAGAATACAATGATCAAGTATTTAACTTCAATCAACAAGGAAGCCCTGCGTGTTTCAAAATATTGAGAAGATGGACTGTTATTGACTGGTGTCAAAGAATGTCCACTGGTGCAGGTGGTTATAGAACATGGACTTTTGACCAAGAAATTAAAGTTGTTGACAATCAAGCGCCTGTTTTTGCTGCTCTAGCGCCAATGGTGAGTGCCAACACAACGGATGCAGAATGTGCTAGAGGAAGCATTACTTTAACAGCGAGTGCCACTGATGTTTGTACACAAGTATTAAGGTGGAAATATAGTGTTGATGCGTTTAATAATGGAACATTCGATATTAATGTAACTTCTTCGGATGCAGGCCAAACACACGGTAATACTATTGATGCCTCTGGAACTTATCCAGTAGGTGTTCATAGAATAGTTTATACTTTTGAAGATAGATGTGGTAATGTATCTACTCGTGAGCAGATATTTAGCATTATCAATACTAAACAACCTACTGGAGTGGTTCTTCAAGGACTTGCAATAAATCTAGTGGATATGCCGGGTATGGGCGCTATGGCTGAAATATGGGCCTCTGATTATGACCCTGATAGAAAGAGTTTACACCCATGTGGTTATGACTTAGTTTATTCTTTTGCAGAAGTGGTTAAAGGCAATAATGGTCAAATGGTTACGGTTCCAAATATGGTATTTAATTGTAGTCAAGCCAATACTAGAGTGCCAGTAACAATTTGGATTGCAGGTCTCACGCCTATGGGAGATATCGTTCAGACATCAGTTATTACATTTATGGATGTTCAAGACAATAATAATATCTGTGACAATGGTAGAAGAATTATTGATGGAAGTATTGTTACTCATAGTGGCAAGAGTGTACCAGAAGTTGCTGTGTATTTGGAAGGTTCAGAATTGATGAACATAACCAATGATTTAGGTGCATTTGCTTTCCAAGATATTCCTTTAGGTTATGAGTATAATATCACACCTTACAAAAATGACAACCCTATCAATGGTGTTTCCACTTTGGATTTGGTGTTGATTCAGCGTCACATATTGGGTCTTGCAACGATAACGGATCCATATTTGCTTATAGCTGCCGACATCAACAAAGATGGGAGGATAACATCTTCAGATTTAACTGATTTAAGAAGATTGATCCTTGGAAGTCTTGATAATTTTTCAAATAACAATTCATGGAGATTTGTTGACAAATCTTACTTTTTCCACAATAACGAAAATGCACAAGGAGAGGCCTTCCCAGAAACCTATTTCATCGATGCTAATACTGGAAATATGACTACTGATTTTGTAGCCATCAAAGTGGGCGATATCAACGGAAATGTTGAGGCCAATGCCAATGACAAATCTATTGAGCCGCGTTCGAAAAATGAAGTATCTTTATATACTGAAAACGTTACATTTGTTTCTGGTGAGTCAGTGGTGATTCCAGTAAGAATGAGTAATAATCTAGCATTGTCAGGTATGCAATTGACATTTGACTTTGATGCATCCAACCTTTCATTGTCTAATATTTCTCCAAAATCAATCAATATCAATGATGCAAACTTTGGATTCAGAAATTTAGCCGACGGTCAGTTGTCATTCAGTTGGAACGGTAACGAAAATGCTGAATTAGTATCAGATGATGTTTTATTTGAATTGACATTTATAGCAAAAAATGACGGTGAATTGACAGGTAATTTGGATGTAACATCTTCAATAACGAAGGCAGAAGCTTACGATAATGAAAATAAAGTAATGAATGTTCGATGGAACTTGCGAAATATCAATGATAGTGCATCATTCACACTTTACCAAAATACACCCAATCCATTCCAAGGTACAACAACTATAGCTTTTGAATTGCCTTTTGATGGTCCTGCGACATTATCAATACACGATGTCACAGGAAGAACGGTAAAAACCTTAAATGTTTCAGGACAAAAAGGTTATAATTCCCTGCAGTTGGATGTAAATGAACTTTCTACCGGTGTAATGTACTATACTTTACAAGCGGGTGTTCATACTGCCACCAAAAAAATGGTAATTATTGAATAAGGAGTTGAGTTAATTTGAAATATAATTTTTGCCCTCAATAGATTCGTCTGTTGAGGGCTTTTTTGTGATTATTTTTTCGATAAAATAAAATTACTAAAGGAGATTATAGAACTTCCTTAAAGAAGGAACATGTGAATATATTTTCTATAAATCATCTGGTCTATTGAGGTTTTTAAATAGAATTGTATTGTTTGTAGCAAGAGTAAGTATTTTAAAACTTTCTATAAATCCTTTGAATGATCGACCACCGTTGATGAAGTATTTTTTTAATTCAATTAAATCCTCGGTGGACCAAATTGAGGCCAAAGGCTCTACTCTATGATCCAACGCATTGAAAAACATAATTGATTTTTGAGCTTTATAGTATTCATTAGCCAATAAGGATAAGTTGATGGTATCCATATTTGGCATATCACATGCAAAAATAAAAATGGGTTTTTTTAATGCCTCAAATGCTGAAATGAGGCCACTCAAAGGTCCTTCTTCTTCCCATTGGTCCGTAATTGTTGGCCAATTGAAAGTGTACTGTTGGGTCTGTTCTTTATTGACTGAAAGATATACATGTGGAGTGATAGTTTTTAGTTTTTCTGCAGCGATTTCATACAGCTTTTTGTTGTGATATATTATTTGGGACTTGTCTTTTCCCATGCGTTGACTTCTTCCGCCCATGAGGACCAAACCTGCGAGATCGTTTTTCATTTTGAAATGATTCTTTGTGCTCCGCAATATATATTAAAACCAGAGGTCTTAAGAAATCCTACCAAAGTTTGATTATTGGCTTGGGCTAACTCTACGGCCAAACTTGACGGAGCACCTACAGCGCAAATGATAGATATGCCAGCCATAGTGGCTTTTTGTATCAATTCAAAACTGGCCCGACCACTGAGCAAAAGGATATGATTATCTAATGGAATTCGTTCAGCCATGACTACATGCCCGATGAGTTTGTCACAAGCGTTGTGCCTTCCTACATCTTCACTATGGTAGATGTAATGTCCTTGTGTGTCAAATAATGCACAAGCATGAAGTCCTCCCGTCAATTCAAATGTGGATTGAACAGTACGTAATTTTTCTTGTAAAGTCAAAAGTACTTCCATATCCACAACAGCAGTATTTGGACAGGATATGAATTGAGATTTAGTGTAAATATTTTCTACGGAAGTTTTGCCGCAGACACCACAACTAGATGTGCCATAAAAACTACGGTCCACACTTTGAGATTTTATGTCAAATCCTTGTTCAGGTATGATGTTGACAATATTTTCTTCTTTTTGTACGATATCATTGATGGCGTCAAAACTATTGATAAGACCTTCGGTAAATACAAAACCTAAAGCCAATGCTTTATCGTCGCCAGGTGTGCGCATAGTGATGGTCAATGGTTGATGATTTACTTCAATTTGCAAGGGCTCTTCACAAGCTACAAAATCATTTTGTTCACAAAACTTATTGTTTTTCAGTTTTGAAATTCTTATTTCTTTAT
>CAZBCV010000102.1:0-2845 GCA_964490495.1 uncultured Aureispira sp.
CACATCCACCATGTTATGCATAACCCAAAAAATTATACCAAAAATACCCAAACAAAAATTTGTCTAAATGAAAAAAAAAAAACGAAATTTGCCCCCGAAATGAATTTTCAGAATTTAAAAAATAGTACTGAAAATTTAACCTTTATTTAAAAAATTTATAATACTTTTACAATGCGAAATTTAAAATTTTTAACGTTTATGCTTTTTATTGGGCTATTTATGGGGGGAAATGGGTGTCGGAAGGATGAGGTGTTACAAAAAACAAATGAAAACAAGAAAAGCATGTATCTTGAAAACAATGGGTCTTACAAGCCATTTTTTAATTCAGATTCTTTCTCACAAAACAACATTTCTGGAAATACTTTAACGAGGCCTATTGCTCCCAAACTCAATGAGATAATATTTATGAATAGTAACTTAAAGAAGATTGGAACCAGCACTCCTTTTTCCCAAAAATTAAGGAGTTTGGTAAAACAAGATATTTATCCACTATTTAATTACTCAATAATTAATTATATTGGTAATAATCAAGATAATTTTAGGATTTTTGTTCCTTTTGTAAAAAATGGAAAAATTGAAGGCATAATGTTGTTTACAAATTTAGAAAATGAAATTTCATTTGATTATGTGTCAAAAAGCATTGTTACCGAGTTGATACAAAAAACGCCAATTAATTACACAAAAGAATTATCGCACGCATATGAAATCATTAACATAGCAAACACTTTTAATGTTAATATAGAAATGCCATTTGATACTACTTTGAACTCTTTTACAAAAGAATTTACAAAACTATACAGAACTCCAAGAGGAGATGATGGTAATAGGTGTGTTTCTTATTTAACATGGACTCCTTATCAATATGCCGGTTTGGTTGGTTTACTTGGTTATGGAGGTTACATTACAATTTATCATGGAATTCATATAAGTTATTATGCATGTCCTGAAATTTTTCAACCTGCAAATTGGACAGGATATGAGGTTGGACCAATACCTATCGGCACACCAGGAAATGGAGGAGATTCTGGAGGCCAAGGTGGACCAAAAAATCCCTTTGAAAATTGGGGACCTCCCGATGCTACCTTTCCAGATGTCCCACGAGAATGTTTCAATCAAATGAATATCGACACAAGAAAGTGTTTGGAAGATAAAATGAATGAAATCAAAAGTAGTTCATTTTGTTCTGAGCAAATTGAATATGCAGTTAAAGAATTTTCAAAATTTCTAACTCAAGCTTGCATAGAAAATAAAGAAAAATCAGATGAAGCCAATGAAGATCCTTTTGGTTTTGAACAAGCTCTGGCAGAATGGGAGTTTCAACTAGAAATATGTCCAAAATTGGATGCAATTGAATTATTACCACCTTTGATTGATCCAAAATTAGCTATAGATTGTCCTAAAGCTGCCTGTATTTTAAATAATTTGTTGAACAAAAGTAAAAGTACTTCTCCACTCTTTAATTCAACCTATTTATGCCAAATGATAAAAAGCTTATCAGATTCTGATTATAATTTTGCATTTAGTTCTAGAACCCCGAAATCTGGTGAAAGTAATTTTACTGGATCTGCAGAAGTAAAAAATAATAATTCCATAGTTATTTTTTTAAATCCCAACAATTGTAACCAAATAGATGGAATTGAATTATTTGAAACTATTCAACACGAACTAATTCATGCCGAATTGTTTAGAATGCAATTAAAGGATTTTGGCTTAATCCAAGGTACTGCAGGTTCATTTGAACAAAGTTTCAAAGCATTGGTGACCGCTAAATATGGTCCTGACCCAACACCAGGTCATCATGAACTCATGTTAAGGCAATTACTACCAGATATGTTAAACAGCTTAATGGAAGCCAATGGAAGCAAAAATAGATGTTTAGGAACAGAAACAAGTGGTGATTGTTTTTATTTCAAAACTATGATTCTTAATGGTTTTAATGAACAATTTTTGGAAGAAGATTTTGGACTTTCACTTAACCTTCATAAAGAGAATGTGAACGCATATAATCTTTGGAAGTTATCACAACCCTTATATTATAATGTAAAAACATGTCAATGAAATATTTAATATTATTTTTTGTTATATTAACACAAAATAGCGTAATCTGTCAAGAGAGTGTATTTATTGATTTTTTCATTAAAGAATCCATTAAAAGTATTATATCTAGAGAATCGGAAAACGAACCAAATAAAAAAATTTTCTTGATATACGGAAATGAATATGAAAAAAGGGAAGATACCATTCAATATAGATTTGTCAAGTTGAAGGTAGATAGTACAATAAATTTTGATTTCAATCTAATATGTAACATAAATTCTGATTCAGAAATAAGTGTTATATCTGAAGAATCATCAAAGCTATTAAACTTTAGTAATTTTTATAATACGAGAATTTTTATAAATGGTTTTTATAGAATTATGCATGAAAACAAAATTGGATACCTGTTACATTTTTACAACCATGAATGGGACAGATTGTCCGAAGAAATTTTGGGAGATTTTTCTACGAGTCATGTAATGTATGTATCATGGGTTAACAACAATAGATTATCTCAACCAAAAATATTTTTACCATTAGAATCTTTAAAGGGACACATGGAATTTCCTTTACATGAATAGATTATCAAACTAAATATAATTTTAAACTTCAATATTGAGATCATAAAATTTACAAAATCAACCTGCAAAATCACCACATTCTACTCTTAAATACAAAAAAAGGACAACACCTCCCACCAGATGTTGTCCTTTTTTCGTATCTTACGTTTTATAAAAATCCTTACTTCATTTCTACGATAAATGCGCCAGTGTATCCCAAAGCCTTGAGTTTTTCCCTGGCTATTTCT
>CAZBCV010000102.1:2855-11042 GCA_964490495.1 uncultured Aureispira sp.
AAAAGGACAACACCTACTCCGGATGTTGTCCTTTTTTTTTAATCTTACTTTTTATAAAAAAAAATTTTACTTGACTTCCACTATAAATGCGCCAGTGTATCCCAAAGCCTTGAGTTTTTCCCTGGCTATCTCTGCTGATTCGCGGGAGAGATAATCCCCTATTTGGCATTTATAGAAATCCCCACTTTTTTGCCAGATCATAGTGCCAATTTTTTTGACTTCAGGCGAATTCATTTCCACAGTTTCGTTTCTCATCGCTGCTATTTGTACTCTATATTGTCCATTTGAACTAGAAACTGTTTCTGCATTTTGTGGAATGGTATGTTTTGACGTTGATACTTCTTTGTTATCTGTGATATTGTTAGAGATATAAGTACTTACTGCTTTGAGCAATGATTCGGCCACAGCATCTTGTCCTTCACTAGACATGAGGTAGGCTTCATCCACATCATTACTTAAAAATCCCGCCTCTACCAATACTGCCGGCATACTGGCTCTTCTCAATACTGCAAATCCTGCCTGCTTTACGCCACGGCTTTTGCTCAAATGTCTCACAGAAAACTCATTTTCTATGGCAGCGGCAATTTCTATACTTTTGTCAAGATAGTTGTTTTGATACATGGACAACACTATGTGGCCCTCAGGCGAATTAGGATCAAAGCCATCGTAATTGGCTTCAAAATTTTTCTCCAAAAGGATAGAGGCGTTCTCTCTTTTGGCCACTTCCAGGTTTTCCGCGGCTCTGTGTAGTCCCATCACAAAGGTCTCTGTTCCTCTGGTTTTTGGGGCAGATATGTAATTGCAATGTATAGAAATGAACAAGTCAGCTTTTTGTTCGTTGGCATATTGGATTCTGCTGAACAATGGAATAAAATCATCCGTTTCTCGGGTCAATAGGACTTCAACATTGGGATGGTTCTTTTTAATTTTGTCCCTTGTTTTTAATGCCATTTTGAGTACTAAATCTTTTTCAACTGAATTCTTACCCACAGCGCCCTTATCATGTCCTCCATGTCCCGCATCTAAAACAATCTTAAATTTCTTCTTTGGATTGTCTTTGATGCTCAAAATTTTGGACACATCAGATTCGATATTGCTATCAAAAAAAGTAGCTCCTTGATGTTTTAATAAAACTTTAACATCATTTGCACGCAGTTCTGGCGTTAATACGCCCAATACCATCGTTAATAAAATGACAACGGTAAACTTAAAATTTCTAATTTGAGTGTTATTTGAGACCATATTCGTATTTTTGCATTTTTAAAGGCGCAAATATAATACTTTTTTATAATATATAGTTCATAAATTGTTTGAAAACTTTTAATTACATAGTACTTTTTATTATAATATGTATTTTCAATACAGTTTCTGCTCAAAATACTGAGCTAGACACCTCTATTGTGAATGCGACAAATGGTCTTTTTGAAGATACAATAGACACATTAAACATAGATTTAGATTTTCTAGACTCTATAAATGTAAGCAATAATTTATTGAGTTCGACTGATACATTAATCATAGATAGCACTGACACCAATATACCCTACACATTATCCAATGATGCCATAGAAGATGAAGTCATTTACGAAGCCAGAGATTCTTCGTACTTAGACTTAGAAAACAAATTAATACATCTCTATGGGGCGGCAAAAATAGATTACCAAATATTGAAAGTGACAGCCAACTATATGACTATTGATTTTGCCAACAATAGAGTGCAAGGCTATGCCCAATTGGACACAATGTATAAAAATGAGCCCAAACCTACTTTTTCAGATGGAGAAAACACCTTCACCTACAAAGAAATGGCCTACAATTTTAAAACTAAAAAAGGATTTGTCACCACAGCTATTACTCAACAAGGAGAATTTAATCTTGTGGGCAATACCACTAAATATATTTTTGGTGGTGTGGACAGTTTGGGTCAAAAAATAGATGATAGGGCCTATAACAAAGACGCCATCATCACTACTTGCAATCACTATCCTCCTCACTATGGTATCAAAGCGGACAAACTCAAATTTGTGCCTAATAAAGTAGCTGTCATGAGTATTGCTCAATTAGAAATTGCTAATGTACCTACACCCATTTTTCTTCCTTTTGGCTTTTTCCCATTGGCCAAAGGTAAATCTTCGGGCATCATATTTCCTTCCAATTACGAATACAATGATCAATTGGGTTTAGGTTTTCGAGACATAGGATACTATTGGCCAGTTAATAACAATTTAGACTTGAAATTCACTGGAGATATTTACACTCGAGGAAGCCATGCCCTCCGAACGAATGCCAATTACAAAAAACGGTATGCCTATAATGGCAACATACTTTTGAGTTATGCCAACAATATTCAAGAAAGAAGCAATGATGGCACAAGAATTTCCAACAAATCATTTAGCATCAACATCCGACATACACAAGACCCCAAAGCCCACCCCTATAGAAGCTTAGGTGGAAATATCAATATCCAAACCAATAGGCATGACCAAAGGGTTTTTGAAAACCCCAACGCCGCTTTGACCAACACATACAGTTCTGGATTTACTTTCGCTCATGAAATGCCAGGAACTCCATTTAGATTTACTGCTGAATTTAGACACAGTCAAAATATACAAACAAGGATAATGGACATCACACTGCCCAATATGTCTTTGCGTATGAATACTATATTTCCATTTAAGAAAAAAAATAGCACCCGAGAAACGTGGACAGACCGTATAGCATTGGGCTATAGTTCTGAATTTAGAAATTTTGTAAAAACTACAGATACCACCTTATTCACTATGCAAACCTTGGACAACATGCAGTCCGGACTACAAAACAAGGGAAATCTCAGTACCAATTTTAGAATATTAAAATACATCAATGTATCGCCCAATATGTCCTATCAAGAGTCCTGGCTTACACAACAGTACGAACTTGAACTATCGGACAAAGACATAAGACTAGACACAACCTCCTCAATACCAGAGAGATTGAGAGATACTCTTGGCTTTAGAACACCAGACCCAACATTTAGAAGGGGCCTTTTTGCACACAGAGATTTTAACGCTTCAGTCTCGCTCAATACTCAAATATTTGGAAAAAGAGAGTTTAAAGGCTTTATTAGGGGCATCAGACATGTAGTAAAACCCAGCTTAAACTTTGTCTATCGGCCGGGAAGCAAAGAACGATACGAAAGTTTTGTAGATACAGATTTACGACCAGAATTCAATGATCCACGACCGTATAACATATTTACCAACAGTCCTTTTGGTACCCTTTCGGGCAATGAAGAACAAGCAGGTATTACTTATGGTATTCTCAATGTTTTTGAAGCAAAATACTTTTCAAAAAAAGACAGCTTAGAAAAAGTAATACGTATTTTTGACAATATCAATATCAATGGCGGCTACAATGTAGTGGCGGATTCCTTCAAGTTTTCGGCTATCAATGTATCAGGTAATACCACTGTTTTCAAAAAACTTACCAACTTCAATTTTAATGCTGTATTCTCGCCTTATGTGATGGATGAAAACAATAGAAGAACTCAAACGACAGTTTGGAAAGATGGGAAAATTTTACCAGCATTTGTGAATTTTAGAGGGCAGTTTTCAACAGGATTTTCTGTATCTCAAATCGTAGATTTCTTTTCAGGTAAAAAGAATGAAGACAACAAAAATACACCTCAAAACGCTTCAACACGAGGTGGCGGACTTCAAGCCAACACTCCTACCAATGAAACATCTAACAATAAACAAGTAGCACTAGCAGATTGGTTTGCTAATTTTAGAATAGCTCACGCATGGAACTTTGAAATCAGGCCAGAAAAAAATATAGACACTTTTATTGTCACCAGTCATTCTATCAATATTTCAGGAAGTATTCCATTGTCAAAAAACTGGAATATTAACATAGGAAATATAGCCTACGACCTCAAACGCAATTCACTCATATACCCATTTTTATCTTTTGCCAGAGACTTGCATTGTTGGGAGATGAACTTCACATGGGCGCCTCAAAACGGAGTTTATAGTTTTTTTATAGGTGTAAAATCCAATGCGTTAGAATTCTTGAAATATGACGTTCGGCAACGTAATGCTCAAACGTTGTTCACGGGCGTACGATAATGTAATGATGTATATCTAATATGCTGTAGGCCCAAAAGATAATTATTTATTCAAAACAAGGTTAAAAACACATCATCAGGCCACCTTAATTCAGAAATTAATTGTTTAATAACTCATTACTTAAAAATCTAACAAATTATTCTGCAATTTACGTAAAGTATCTAATGCCTGAGTTTGAAATACCGAAAGTGAATCTGGTCTTCCTTCCAATATTCTTAAATTTCTCACAATCTCTTCATAATCTTTTTGGGTCAACTTTTCAACTTCCATCTTATAGACTTGAAACAAACTATCATGTACACCTGGATCACTCACTTCTAATACACCTTTGACAGTAGCCATTTGTACCAAAGCGTGAACAATTTCTTCACGGCTCATGGTTATGTCTTCATTTCCATTGTTCTTACATTGACTAAAAAACACACCACTGAACAAAAACATGAGAAGTAAATATTTGCTTTTTATCATGAGAATAACTCTTTTTTTTTTGTAAAAAATACACAATTCAAACGTAATAATTTCCCTTATTATTGGAAAGACTGTAATAAAAATTTTCTTTCAGGTGACTCAACTTTTTTCACCCGCTATCTTTTTGAAAACAAAAAAATGCCAACTGTTGGACAGATAGATAAAAAAACCAACTTCTTTTTATTCCTTTTCTTCAGTCAATGTGTAAGGCAATATTTCAATGAATTCGTCAAAAAACAGGGGAAGACATGCAAATCGCATCATAATTTGAACAACGGTGATGACATCTTTTTGGCAATAAGTTACGATTCTATCTACATTTTTTTCCTCCCAAAACACAGTACCGACTTGGCTACCATCAATATCGTCTTTGGGCGTTGGAATATCTAGAGTTCCCGCCAAAAGCGGCAATGAAGTATAGTTTTTGTAATCACCAAAACGCCACATATCCATGGTATCTAATAAATGCTGCGTTTGCCATGGCTTTTTTCCAGAAATATCCAAAATAGAAGGAAAAGGCAGTTGGTGTATCACTAATCTCCTACACAAAAAAGGAATATCAAACTCCTTGATATTGTGGCCACAAAGTTTGCTTGTTTCAACATCTTTGTAATGTTTTTCTAACAAAGCAATGAATTCCATTAAAATCTGTTTTTCATCAAATCCAGCAAAAGATTTGATCCGTATTTTGTAGGGCAAGTCATTTTCATAACTTAAAAAGCCACAAGAAATACAAGCAATTTTGGCAAATTCAGCAAATATCCCGGCCTTTAGAATATACAATTCCTCATTACTGAGTTTTTCTTCTTCAGGTTTGAGATACTTCCTTATTTGTTGTGTTTTGATATTCCAAAGATTTTGTTTGGGCAAGCTCAACTCACCGTAGGTCGCTTTTTCAGGAACAGTTTCAATATCTAAAAACAAACATCTTTTCAAAAACAGGGTTTCCACTAACATAAACTAATGGTTTTCATTAAAAAAACAATAGGGTATTCAATAAATTTTCAAAAAAAGTCCAAATTTATAAAACAAAACCATATCTTTACAACGTTTTTAATAAAAATAATAAAATTTAAATATGAGCACATCACAATCAAAACAAAATTTTACGGCTATTGCCGTGGCTTTAATTATAGGTTTATTGGGCCTTAATGGGTATCAATGGTATTCCAACAATAAACTCGACACCTCTAATCAAACCAAAGATACGGAAATGATGGAGTTAAGAAAAATCCAAGAGGAATTGGACCAAGATTATCAAACTGCTTTAGAAAGTCTTGAAGAAATGAGAGGTGAAAATGCACAGCTCAATTCTTTGATAGACACTCAAAAGAATGAACTTAAAGCCCAAAAAGATAAAATCAACAATCTTATTTGGACCAAAAAAGAGGTGGAAAAGGCTAAGTTGGAAATTAAAAATCTCAATTCCAATGTAGCTAAATATTTGGCGGATATTCAAGATTTGCAAGAAAAAAACAAACTTCTGTCTAATGACAATCAACAATTGACTATGCGGGTAGAAGAAGAAATCAAAGCCAAAGAAGTGATTATTCAAGACAAAAATCTTTTGGCAGAAGAAAAAGAAAAATTATCCAAAACCAATGTGGCCCTTGGTAGTAAGGTAGATATGGCCAATGCTGTCAAAGTTAATTACATAGAAGCCAAAGGTTTTGAAATCAAAAAGGATAATAAACTGAAGGAAAAATCAAGAGCCAAAGATATTGATATGTTGAGAATTTGTTTTATCACAGAAACAAACCTTGTTACTCCATCTGGCAATAAAACTTTTTATTTAAGAATCATAAATCCTATGGGCGAAACTATTTCCTACGACGACAGTGGTTCAGGTATCTTAACCAATAAATTGGACAACTCTCAAGTGCGCTTCACGACATCTGGAAGTATCAATTACAACAATGAAGATACCAATGCATGTATTGATTGGACTCTACCCAATAAGTTAGTGAAGGGAGACTACAAAGTTGAAATGTTCAATAATGGATTTCCTGTTGGCAAAGGTCAATTCAAACTCAAATAAATTTTTAATAATAGAATAATAGGAAAGAAGGTAGTTGAGCAGGCTGCCTTCTTTTTTTGTGTAAAATATGACAAAAATAAATACAATTATTTTTGATTTAGGGGGTGTTCTGATTGATTGGAACCCAAGATATCTCTATCGAAATATTTTTAAAAACGATAATGAGATGGAATATTTCTTATCCAAAATTTGTACTACTGAATGGAATGAAGAACAAGATGCTGGAAGGAGTTTTTCACAAGGAACGCAAATACTCCTGGACAAAAATCCTGAATTTTCGGAAGAAATAAAAGCTTATTATGGGAGATGGGAAGAGATGCTCAAAGGTCCAATTATAGAAACTGTAGAACTTCTTAATGAATTGGTGCAGTCAAAAAAATTTAAAATATATGCGCTGACCAATTGGTCTGCTGAATCGTTTCCTGTTGCTCAAAAAAAATTTAAGTTTTTAGAACAATTTGACGGTATTGTAGTCTCTGGAGATGAAAAAATGAAAAAACCAGACCCTAAAATCTTTCACCTACTAAGCGAAAGATACAATATAGACCCAGCAAGTTCTGTTTTTATTGATGACAATCTAAAAAATACCTACGCCGCTCAGCTTTTAGGTTTCAAAACAATACATTTCATTGGTATAGAAGATTGTAAAAGGTGCCTTTATGCTTATATTGAAGCTGCTTTGATGATGTAATATTATTCAAGTTCATTTTCACCTGTATTTCTTTGACAGTTAAAAAACATATGTTAAAATTCCTTGTTAAGAGTATTTTTTGACTTATTGGGTCAAATATTTATTTACCAAATCCCTTAAAAACATTACCTTTGCAAAAAATAATCATTATGAATTCTGGATTTTTTAAAGTATCTTTTTTCTTAGTTTTTTTGATGTCAATAGCCCTTTGGAACACATCTTGCTATTACGACAATGAGGAAGAACTTTATGAAAGCAATGTATGTATATCCGAAAATATGAGCTTTAAGAATGATATTGTTCCCATCATCAATAGGAACTGTATCTTATGCCATAGTAATGCCACAGCCAATAGTCGAGGTGCTGGTATCAATTTGGACGGATATGACAACGTAAAAATATATGTGGACAATAGTGGCCTTATCGGTAGTATAAATCATGCTTCAGGTTTTTCACCCATGCCAGAAGGAGGCGGTAAAATCCCAAATTGTGATATTGAAAAAATCCAAAATTGGATCAATGATGGAAGTCCCAACAATTGATATAAGTACTCAAAAAGCATCCTAAATTCATTACATCATTAATGTTTTTATACTTTGTGGGGTCTTTAATTTAACATCACATTGCTTTAGAAATACATTTAGAGATAACCATAAAGATAAAAAGTCAATATTATTAAAAAAAAAGTAAAAAAATGAAACGTATAATTATTTTAATATGTGTAGTTCTTCTCGTTTTAGGGAGTATATATGGATACCTTCAATACAATAAAACTCATGAAGACGTAAGTAAAACTAAAGTTGACTTTAATCTTTCAGCCCCTGAATTGTATTCTGAATACAATGACAACGAAGACGAAGCCAATGCTAAATATTTGGATAAAA
>CAZBCV010000103.1:0-10991 GCA_964490495.1 uncultured Aureispira sp.
ACCCAGGGCCCATACATTAAAAGTGTATTGCTCTACCAGCTGAGCTACCAGATCTTCCTCAAAAAAAAGAAGGTCTTTTTTCAAAAGCGACGCAAAGGTAATACTATTTCAACAATTAAAAAAATAAATTTCATTTTTTCTTAATATTGGTTTGTTCGCATGTACCTAATTTATTAAATTTCAAATATTTAGGACCTAAAATAATTTTTCATTTTTTTATTTCAATATTTGAACGCTTGTGCACAATCCAACTATGTTTTTAGAAATTCGGTCTTGGGTGTAATATTTATGGGGCACAATGCTATATGTTTATTTATGGTGCAATCTTATTTTTTAATCCTTTCAATTGATTTTTTACTTTAATTTTTTAGTTTATGAGTTAAAAATCGTCATCAAAAACATCTTGTTTCAACTTTTCTTTTTTGGTAAGACTGCGCTCCACAGATGGTTGTATGGTCTTGTACTGTGCGCAATCCACCCATTCGTCATAGCCTGCTGGAGGTGTTACAAATCTTGCCTTAAAATCATAACCTATATTGGGCTGATTTTCTAGCTTTTTTAAAAATTTTTGAGCAATGGGTCTTGCAGTAGTATATCCTTGTCCATCATTGAGGTCTAAAAACCTAATCCATTTATCATCACCTCCTGTCCATGCACCCATTACCAATGAAGGTGTTATGGCCATAAACCAACCATCAGCGTAATCATTTGTAGTGCCTGTTTTGCCTCCAATATCAGATTTTACGCCTAAACCAAATTTTCCACTGACATTGTTTTTCAACATGGATACCATGACAGCATTGTGTAAACTGTTGATAGCTGATTTTCTTTCGGGTACTGACTGATATATCACTCTGCCATTGCGGTCTTCTATGCGAGATATAATGACAGGTTTTACAAATGTTCCATTATTGGCGTAGGCTGTATAGGCACCCGTCATTTCCCAAAGTGTGAGATCTACGGCACCCAAACATATTGAAGGCAAACGAGGTATGGCAGGTCTTCCATTGTCTAATTTCAAGTCTTTGTCTATTCCTAGATTATTCATCAAACTGATAATGGGTTCTACCGTTCCCATTTCTTTGAGTAATTTTACAGTAATACTGTTTTTGGAATATAGTAACCCATGAAAAAGATTGTATTTATTGCCAGTAAATTTTTCGTCAGCATTCGCAGGAGACCATTCTTTATCCACATTGAACCCGAGGTCAGAAGGAGAGATTGAATATTGTATGTCTTCAAATTCGTCACAGGGTGCTATATTGGCGACTGCCATTGCTTGAGTATATACAAAGGGCTTCATAGTTGACCCTACTGATCTTCTCATGGTGACGTGGTCAAATTTAAAATATTTGTGATTAGGGCCGCCAACCCATGCTTTGACATGACCAGATTGAGGTTCTACGACCAAAAAACCTGACTGTAGATGCATCTTATGAAATCTGACCGAATCTAACGGAGACAATTCTATTTCTTTTTCGCCAGCATCTGAATAGTCAAAAACTTTCATCTTTATGGGTTTGGAAAACTCCTCTTTGAAGGCTTTTTGTAAAATAGCATAATCGGATACTATATTTCTCCAATCCTCACTGTTGATTAGTTTATGGTATTGATCCTGATATTGACTCTCGAAAACACCTCTTTGTGTGGCTTGTCTAAAGGACAATTTGTTTTGAACTATGGAGTCTAAAATCGGAATAAGCTCATCCACCATCGGTAAGCTGGGAAATTTTTGTGTTATTTGATGGGCAGATTCGTTAAAATATTTTTTTCTTAAATTCTGATACCTGTCGGAAGATTTACATTGAGCTTCGAGAATGTTTGCTCTCAATTTTTTTTGATAATCATTGGTTTCGTATGTCCAGGGGTCTTTATTTTTCCACAAACGCCAATATCTATCTTGTAAATATTTGAGATGTTCCCATACGGCCTCTTCTGCAAGCTTTTGGTATTCAAGATCGATGGTCGTATATATTTTGAGGCCATCTCTATACAAATCATATTCTGTTCCATCCGATTTTTTAATCCCTTCTTTTTTAAAGACTTTTCTCAGCTCTTTCGTCAATTCGGATCTAAAATACGGGGCATACCCTGCACTTTGATCTACTCTCTTAAACTCCGATAAATCAATGTCTTGAGTGCTTAGAGTATCATATTCGTTTTTTGTGATGTGATCATTATTTTTCAGTAGGGCCAAGACACTATTTCTTCTTTCTTTGCTTTTTTGAGGAAATCTTTTAGGATTGTACATGACTGGATTTTTAAGCATACCTACTAGTAGTGCCGCCTCTGAAATATCCAAATCCTTCTGTGATTTATTGAAATATATCTGAGCAGCGGCTTCTACGCCATGTGCTCCATTTATAAATTCAAATTTATTGAGATACAAAGCCAATATTTCTTCCTTAGTGTAGCTTTTTTCTAATTTGACAGCTATAATCCACTCTTTAAGTTTTGAGTTTAAAAGAGAAATTGTACGCATCAAAAATGATTTTCCTTTTGTAGAAGGTCTTTCATAAAGTAATTTGGCTAATTGTTGTGAGATTGTACTACCTCCACCTGAGCTTTCTTTTTGGAGCAGTAGCGTCTTAAATCCTACTCTAAAAAGTGATCTAAAATCTATGCCACTGTGATCAAAAAACCTTTCATCTTCTGTTACAATGGTCGCATTTTTTATATTTTGTGAAATTTCTTCATATTCAATGACTATTCTATCTTCTATGAAGTATCGCCCAAAAGTTTCGCCCTTCACATCATAGATAATTGAAGCCTGATCGTATTTAGGGTTTTCCAATTCTTCAAAACTTGGAAGTTCTATCATAAAGATAAACAAGGTCAAGGCCAAGAATCCCGATATCGTCAAAATGGCCATCGTACGGCCTAATAACATAAGGTTATCTTTGTGGATGTGTCTCTTTACAAAATTTGAAAAAAAGGTTGTCATAATGTGAATTTAAAGACTCTCTAGTGTTTGTGTTTTGTTATGTGCTTTATAACGGCCTTTTCCAAACTTGGTGCCATTAAATTCCATGACTTTTCTCAATTCTTTTTGTTTGTCCATTGGTAATTGAACAAAGTCATGGCACTTGGAGGAACAGCAACCTTTATATTTTTCTGCACATTTCGGACATTGAATGAATAAGATATGACAAGCATCATTGGCGCAGTTGGTGTGCGCATCACATGGAGCCCCACACTGATGGCATTCGGCTATAATGTGGTCAGAAATTTTTTCACCTAATCTGTCATCAAAGACAAAGTTTTTACCTACGAATTTGTTTTCAATACCTAATTGTTGGGCACGACGGGCGTATTCTATAATCCCGCCTTCTACTTGATAGACATTTTGAAAGCCTTTGTGTTTATAGTAGGCAGAAGCTTTTTCGCATCTTATACCACCCGTGCAATACATGATGATGTTTTTATCTTTTTGGTTTTCCAACAGTTTTTCTACGACTGGCAAAGCTTCGCGAAAAGTTTCAACATCTGGCAAAAGGGCATCTTTGAAATGGCCTACTTCACTTTCATAATGATTGCGCATGTCCACAACGATGGTATTCGGGTCGTCGGTCAGTTTATTAAATTCCTCTGCCTTGAGATGAATTCCCTTATTCGTTACGTCAAAACTTTTATCATTGAGACCGTCAGCTACAATTTTATTTCGAACTTTAATGATAAGCTTTATAAAAGATTTATCATCATCTTCTACTGCAAAATTGAGTCTTACGCCCTCTAAAAACACAATTGAATTCAAAGCTTTTTTAAAACTTTCTAGTTGGGATTCAGGTACTGAAATTTGTGCATTTACTCCTTCATAAGACACATAAATGCGACCTAGTACGTCACATTCAGAAAGTAATATGTAAAGATGGTCCCTAAAAACATGTGGATTGCCTATATTATGATATTGATAAAAAGACAATGTTATCCGATGAATGCCCTCATTTTTTATTTTTTGGGCCAAAATTCTGCGGTCTATTTTGTTAAATAAATTCTTCATTTTTTATCGCTTTTGCATGAAACGGTTAAAAAAAAAGCAAAGATATACTTTTTTACCTTTTTAAAAGGAGAAGTGGGCTCTTAAATTGAATAGGATTTTTTTTGTGAATTTTCAAATCTTATATTTTTTATCATGAAATTTTATTTTCAGATTTCTTTGACCCAATAGAAACATAGTTTTAAAGTGCTTTATATTGGACAGAGGTACCTCGCTTATTTACGCTTGTTTTATTTTGTAATTTATTGTTTTTGAGCCCATTTTAAGTTTGACTAGAGAAAGTTTTTTTATATTACTTTATTTTTTTTAGGGTAGAAGCTTAATATTTTTTGAAATTTTCTAATCTTTGCAGTCTAATTTCAAATTAATACACCCACGCATTATGGCAAAAAGAAAAGATATTTCAGAAAAGGTAACAACATCTGGTCCAGAAAAAGAAGACATTAGATATCCTCATACCCACGGGAAATTTTACAATGGGAGTTTTCTAAAAAAATATTGGCCTGCTGTGGTATTGTTTTTTGTGGCATCATGGGCCATGTATTTTGTGTGTCTTCCTTATGAATATGTATTGGATGATAAAATTGTGATAACTGACAACGAATATACCAAAAAGGGTTTTTCTGGAATTTGGGATATTATGACCACTGAAAGTTTTCAAGGATACTTTGGCGAAAAAAAGGACTTAGTGCAAGGCAATAGATATAGACCTCTCTCTATAGTTACTTTTGCCATAGAATATGGAATACAGGGAAAACTTAATCCTAAAGTGAGCCACGGCATCAATATCTTACTTTATGCGCTAAGTGCTATACTTTTGATGATGGTCTTGACTATGATGTTTCGAAATTTCAAGCCCAAACATTGGCTATTGGGTGTGCCTTTTGTTGCTTCTTTGTTGTTTTTGGTACATCCCATACACGTAGAGGCAGTGGCCAATATCAAAGGGCGAGACGAAATTATGTCAATGATTTTTTCTTTAGCGGCTGTGTATGCTGCCTTGAGGTATGTGGACCACAAGAATAATAAATGGTTTTTCTTGAGTTTAGCTACCTATTTTTTAGGTTTACTTTCTAAGGAGAATGCTATTACATTCTTAGCCGTGATACCCTTAACTATTTATTTTTTTGGAAATGTAGCAGGTCGTACTTTAGGAAAGTTGATGATAGGATTGGGTATGACTACTTTCTTATATCTTATGTTGAGATTTAACACTGCGGGTATTCCTAAATTTACTCAACCTATCACCGATTTGATGAATAATCCATTTTTGGGTATGACATCTTTAGAAAAATTTGGATCTATTATGTACACGTTGGGCAAGTATATAGCACTTATGGTTTGGCCACATCCTTTGTCCCATGATTACTATCCTTACGCCATTCCAAAGACCACTCTTTTTGCATTGATTCCTTTGATTTCATTAGTGGGTTATACATTTTTAGCTTTTGTGGGCATCAAGGGCTTCAAGACCAAATCTGTATATTCGTACAGTATATTATATTATTTGGCTACTTTAAGTATTGTTTCCAATATAGTTATAAATTTAGGTACTTTTATGAATGAAAGATTTATATTTATGGCTTCGGCAGGATTTTTTATAGCAGTAGCATATTTTCTTTCGCACCATTTGCCAAAACTTTTTAATGGAGGTTGGATATTGGGGGCCATCATAGCCCTTAGCGCAACTGTGGGTTATGGATTGAAGTCTTATGTGAGAGTGCCCGTGTGGGAAAATGCTCTATCGCTCAACAAAGCTGCTGTCACAGTATCTTCAGGTAGCGCGCGGGCCAATTCATTTATGTCCACTGCACTATTTGAGGATTACACTGCAAGCAAAGCACCCAAAGAAGAGAAGAAAGAAATGCTGCGAAAAGTTGAATATTATGCAACCAAAGCCATAGAAATAGTACCTGACTATAACAATGCCAATCTCATGATGGTGGGTGTTGTGTCTGAAAGGTTTAAAATGGATAGAGATATTTTGGCCTATACAAGAGATATGAAACCCATCATTTTAAGAAGACCAGATATATCTTTTATCAAAGATTTTTCAGAATATCTTAAAGATTTTGGTTATGATGATGGACTTTTCCCATTTTATTTAGATGTTGGTCAAGAATTGCTCAAATTGAATGACAACAGAAGAAATTGGGCTTTATTTTACTTAGAGTATGCCTATTATATCAACAAGAAGAATAAGCCACTTTTGGAGGCCATGGCACAAGCTTATGAGTTGAAGGGGAATACTGTCCAAGCGAAAGCCTTTAGAGAAGTAGCGCAAACGTTGGAATGACAAAAGAAGAGATAATTCAGCTCATAGCCCTTTCTAAAGTACCTAAAGTAGGTCCTATTGTGGCAAAAAATTTGATAGCATATGGCCAGTCTATAGGAGCAGTTTTTGATTTGACACCTAAAGAGTTGGTCAATGTTCCAGGTATTGGACCACATTTCATTAAGGATTTCAACCCTAAAGAATACTTATTGGAGGCGGAGGAGGAGTTTTTATTTGCCCGAAAAAATGATATAACCATCCTTCCATATTTAGACAAATCTTATCCCAAGCGGTTAGCTCATGTGGAGTCATCGCCTATTGTCCTATACTACAAAGGCAATCAGGACCTTAACCACACACGGACTGTCGCCATCATTGGGACAAGAAATCCCACAGACTATGGACGAAATTTATGTGATAAAATTGTGGAAGGACTATTGCCTTATAATGTGATTGTTGTAAGTGGTTTGGCTTTTGGAGTTGATGTCACTGCACACAGAAAATGTGTAGAATTAGATATACCCACCATCGGTGTGCTTGGGCATGGGTTAGACAGAATCTATCCTCAAGAACATAAAAGTCTCAGCACCAAAATGATAAATAATGGAGGTGTCATAACGGAGTTTATGTCGGGTACAAATCCGGACAGAGAAAATTTTCCGATGCGTAATCGAATTATTGCAGCAATGAGTGATGCGGTGATCGTTATCGAATCCAAAACAAAAGGAGGTTCCATCATCACTGCCGAGTATGCCAATGATTATAATAAGGATGTTTTTGCTTTGCCCGGACCCGTAAACGAAGAAAAATCTGAAGGATGTAATAAACTCATCAAACAAAACAAAGCGCATCTTTTAGAGTCTGCAAAAGACTTGGCCTATATCATGCGTTGGGACGATATAGATTCTGGAAAAGCCATACAAAAACAATTATTTGTAGAACTGAATGAAAAAGAAAGTAGAATTATAGATGTATTAAAGTCCGAAAAAGAAGCGCCAATAGACATTATTACCTACAAAGCCAATTTGACGCCATCAGAAACGGCATCTATATTACTTGAATTGGAATTTAAGGGATTAGTTAGGAATTTGCCAGGAAAGCGATTTGTATTAGCTTAGTTTTTTTGATAAATGGGTTATTGAATAAGAAAGTTTCGGTTGGGTGCTGTGATAATAGGGTAGGGGAAGAGTGTAGGGTCTGCGGGAAATATTAAAATTTACTGAATTTCAATATTTTAGCCTATTTTATTTAGTGGATTATTGCTTGTGCTAAGTGCCAAAATTGATTGTTAATATAGGGGAAGTTCTAAAAACCCTATTTCTATTACAAAATTACGTAATGGCAATTTACTGTGTTAAATCAACTATTGAAATCCTTGAAAGCAATTGATGGGTCATAATCGCTTTTTGTCCTTAAAGAATGTAATTCACTTTCTGGTTTTTTGGAGCGTATTATCGGAAACAAAAGTTGAACATACCAGGGCTCCTTAATTTGGTTCCATGCTCCAAATTTTACAGGATATTTTCGGGTTATTTTTGCGGTTCCGAAAATCATATCCCATATAAAAAGCAAATTACCATAATTGCCATTTGGATGTGAAACCCCATCTTCCGCAGTCAGTCCATGATGGGCAAAATGTGTACTGGGTGTAGAAATAGTTCTTTCGACTACCCATGCAATGGGATGTAATATTTTATGTCTATATAAAAATCTATCCCATTTGGTTTCGCTATGAGCAAGTAAAATTACTATCAACTTGATGGGTAAATAGAACAAATAAACGTATCCCATCCCTAAGAAAATCAAGAGTGCAGAAAGCCAGATTCCAGGCATTAAGGCATAGTATAATATTGCATTTCTATATGTAACGAGTACTCCCATTTCTTCTACTACGTGATGGGGTCTGTGTAATTTCCACATCATCCGATTAGTATGTGAAAGTCTGTGCCACCAGTACTGAGTCATATCGTCCAATACTAAAAATGCCAAAATGTGCCACAATACGGATGTATGTGCAAAATAGTCTTCATATTGAGGAAACCACATCGTGCCAGCCCAAATAGTTAAAACAAAAATTGAAGGCTGCACCAGCGTTGGCAAAGTAAAAAGGCTGACCAATTCTATCGTCCAGTCATTCTTAGTCCTTTTATCATCAATGTATAAACCTCCTAGGGCTTCAATTGCGCCTAAGATTAGGAGCATTGCCACGGGTATGGATTTGCTAATCAAGTCATGTTCCATTTTGTTTTGTTTATTATTACTCCAAACCCCAAAAGGTAGTTTATGTAGGCTATAAACTCAGATTTACTAAAAAGAGCATATAAAAAAGCCTAAATAAACCTTACTGGTTTCACCCGGTTGGACAATCATTTTACGGGTAAACGCCTTTGATGAGGTATTACAATAAATTTTTATTTGTTTCTATTATTATACAAAGTTAATACTTTTCCTTTTATTTTTAGTAGTAAATTTTAATGTTTTTTATAGTTGACTTGATGCTTTAGCAGAACCAAAAGATTTTTGAATATTTCGATGAGGTATGGATATGGAAAACCACCACTTCAAACCTATGAATGGTCAAACGGAATGGATCAAAAAAAGTCAGGAACTATGGAGGTAAGCCCTTAATAGTAAAGAGTTTTTTTCAAGCTTGCCTATCTGTCGGCTGAGGTAGTCAGGTTAGGCTTCGCTACCTAATATGCCGTTCAAGAGGGTGTATATGGGATGAAGTCATGAGGATGGCTATGAATGTTTGGTTGTTAAAGGGTCGGCTTTTAATTATTGTCAATTTGAAATATTCTTGAATAGTCGCCAAATTCGGTGTCTTTTAGTTTTTCTTCAATTACTTTTTTCGCAATGTCATAGTCAACTACTAAACAACCAACTTCCATTGTTCCGCTTCCAATACTTCCACCATCTGTATGTCCAAGTCCTGTCCAACCTAAAATTTCGTCCACTTTTTCTTCAAGTCGGTGTCGTTTGTCAAGGTCTTGTTCTGTTCCAAAGTCGTCAATTTTATATTCTATTTCTAAAAATACGTAATTATCTTCATCAAATTCTGCGTAACCCTCTTTAAGTTTCTTGTCGATTTCTTTTTGAACTGTTTTGCGAAAACTTGACAAAAGTCCGCTCTTTACTTCCTTGTTTTGTCCAGTTTGTCCAACAATTCCCCAATGAAATATTGCGGTTTTTTCGTCTTTGACCCAAGTCTCCCAATACAGAAGTTGGTCGTCGATTAGTTTATAAAGTTTAAGCATACTATTTGAATTTTCTGTGGTCGTCTTATTGTCTGTCGAACAAGCGAAAAAGGTAAAGTTTTAAATTTCCAATATGTAAATTTTCATTTTCATTGTGTCGTCTTTTAGGGTAATGCATAACGCTTGGTATAAACGGCGTGGGGGCGTTTAGCCGACATGACCGTTGTATGCTGTGTTCGCTGCTGGCTTCATTTTTCAGTTCTTTGGTTTATTTCTTATTAAACCGATGATCAAATTTGTTATAAATATCAACTGGCTTAAAAGAGCTATCAAAAATACAACGAACAAGATTTGGTTTACTGTTCTAATTATCTTAAAATCTGATTCAATTATTTTTTTGAATATCAGACCTGTTGTTATGATAAGAGCAAAGGTTGAAATTGTGAATACAACATGAAGTACTGTCATCCAATCAATAAGCTTTTTCTTTCTAATCATCCAATAAATAATTCCAATGACGCCTAAGTAAATCGAAAATAAAACTGCAATATGAATTGATATAAAAACGAAGTACGTATCATGTAATTGAATATCAATCGTATTATTCCAACCAAAAATTGACAGTCCGATAAGAAACAATACAGAATACCAAATTACTTTGTAAGGACTATTTATAATTGAATTCATTCGCAGTTAATCAACTTATTAAATAATCCTTGCAAAAATTGCAGAACCTATAAATATTAAAAACAACACTATATTCAATATTGCACCTATCCATTTGAACCCATTTGACGGTTCTTTCTTCGTAAAACTTAATATCATCAATATCATTCCGGTGATACAAAATAATTGGGTCGCAATTACAATTATTATTGGTGGTTCAGGAAGTCCTTCACTTGCCTTGATTGTTTTCGGAATACTTAAAAAAAGATAAATAACCAATCCCAATGTTATAAAGGAATTTATTAGAGAGAACTTAGAAAAGCTCTTTCGCATGTTTTTTACTTCTATTTCATCTAAGATTACTCCCATTTTCGATGTTTTTTTTGTTCATGCTTACAGCGAACGAAAAAATCCCCCCAAACATGCATATATTTCTTCTACAAAACCCATCCATTTTTATCTTATAATTCATTGATAAATAATATTTTAAATGCGCTTAATTAATTAATCAAGCACAAATATAAAAGAAAAAATATCTTTAGTGAAAAAAAGATAAAATAATTTAAAAATGATGGAATGATTTGGGCTTAAGATATGATATTCAGGTACAAGGACTTACTCTGGCACTGTCATGATTTTAACAAAGAATAAGAACTGCAAAAAAAAATTAGACTACCTACCATATTATCAGTCAATAAGATACTACACCGCATAAGGACTTTCGTTCTTTGATTTCGGTGGCAGCATCAACCCGTACATTCCAAAGCCCTTTTGACCATTTGTGTGGCTTATGCTTTGGTTTTTGTGGTGGGCTTTAGTATATATTTATCACGTTCTATGTGACGGCTTAATGTTA
>CAZBCV010000104.1:0-10981 GCA_964490495.1 uncultured Aureispira sp.
TGCGGGTGTGGTGAAATTGGTAGACACGCCAGACTTAGGATCTGGTGCCGCGAGGCTTGGGGGTTCGAGTCCCTCCACCCGCACTTTTTTCTTTAGTTTATGAAGCTTACAAATTATATCAACGTAATAATAGTTTGCATATATAGAGCAAAAAATGAAATTCCTACCTTTGCTCACAGAACAAATCAAGTTTATTTATATTTTAATCTAATAAGCATAAGTTTATGAAAATTGTCAGGAAAGATATTGATGATATTAACATCAAAATAGAGTTAACGCTAGAACCTACAGATTACAGTGACAAGTTTAAGTCCGAAATCAATAAAATAAAAAATACAGCACAAATCAAAGGGTTTCGGAAAGGAAAAACTCCTGACTCAGTAATAAAGAAAATGTATGGGAAATCTATATTACTTGATGTAATAAATAATCAAATCCATGACAATCTTAATAATTATATTAAAGAGGAAGAATTGAAATTTATTGGTCAGCCCTTGCCCAATCATGAAGAAAATTTAAATTTTGATTTAGATATAAACAATCTCAAAGAATATACTTTTAGTTTTGATATGGGTTTAGTACCTCATTTTGAAATATCAGGCATCAGCAATGAAGATACTTATGATTTTTATGATGTGGTGGTGACTGACGAAATGATTAAAGAAGAAGTTGAATCCGCTAGAAAGAGAATGGGGAAACAACAAGAGATAGATGACAATATTGAGCCAAATGATATCATAAAATTGGAAGCTGAAGAATTAGATGGAGGCATTGTCAAGGAAGGTGGGTGGAAAACTACATTTACAATTCTTGTGGACTTAGTCAAAAACGAAGAAGTTAAAAACGAAATACTAAAGTCCAAAAAGGGAGACACTTTAAATTTTGACATTTTTTCACTTGAAGACAGAGGCGAAGAACATACAAAAAAATATTTACTCAATCTTCCCGAAGATAATCAACAAAATATAGGCCGAGATTTTGCTGGAACAATCATATCTATATCTAGAGTGGTACCTGCAGAAATGGATGACGATTTTTTTGCTTCTTTCGGTCAAGACAAAATAGTAGATGAAAATTCACTAGTTGAAGCAATGAAGGGCGACTTAAAGAAGTTTTTCGATAATCAAGCCCTACAACTTATGTATGTAAATATAAGAGATGGGATTATTGAAAATCATAAATTTGAGCTACCCAATATTTTCTTAAAAAAATACCTTAAAGCCACTAATGAAGGTGTAAGTGATGAAATATTAGAGCAAGAATTTGACTCCTTTGCTAACAATATGAGATGGACACTTATAAAAAGCAACCTGGCTGCAAAATTTGACATTTCCATAGAAGAGTCCGATATAAAAAATCATTTCTTCCAAAAAATATTTGAATACACAAGGTCACAAGGCATGATGGATTATTCCTTCATAAGTAGCATGGCTGACAATATGATGAAAAATGAAAAACAAGTCAATCAAGCTTATGAAGAGATTTTGGCCAATAGAATGTTTCACGAAATAGGACAAATAGTCAAAAGAAACCCTATAGAAATCTCAGCCAAAGACTTTGAAGCGAAAGTGAAAGACTTTAATAAGTCAACAGAAAATGAACTTTAATGGCAATGTGTAGTGTATTATAATTACTGTTTCATGAACAAAATTGAATATACAATCTCAATAGTTCCAGAATTTAGAAAATATAAATTTAACACATCAGCATTCAAATAAAAATTTTAGAAAAGAAAAAATGAACATTTAAGCGTTTTTAAGATTTATATAAGAGCATCTAAAAGGTGCTCTTTTTTTTTATAAACCATAAACTTTAAAATAAGATGTTTTCACAAAATGAATTTAAGAAGTATGCCGTTTCTCATTTAGGTATGAGTAGCATGCACCTTGAAAAATATATGGAAAATAGTGTTCCAAATGTAACTGGATTTACACCCCAAGTCATAGAAGAAAGACAGATGAATATAGTAGGCATGGACGTGTTTTCACGTCTTATGATGGATAGAATCATATTTATGGGAGTACCTGTAAATGATTATGTAGCCAACGTCATCCAAGCTCAATTACTGTTTTTGGAATCGACCGATCCAAAAAGAGATATTCAAATGTTTATCAATAGCCCCGGAGGTTCCGTAATAGCTGGTATGGGTATTTATGATACAATGCAATATGTATCTCCAGATGTAGCTACAATATGTACAGGATTGGCTGCATCTATGGGTGCTGTGCTCTTATGTGCCGGGAAAGATAAAAAAAGAACATGTTTGCCGCACTCAAGGGTAATGATTCACCAACCCTCAGGAGGAATGCAGGGACAATTCACTGATATGGAAATATCCTATAACCTAATCAAACAATTGAGAAATGAGTTGTACACTATTATGGCGTCACACACTGGCAAAACTTTTGAAGAAATAGAGCGTGATAGTGAAAGGGATAACTGGATGACAGCGACAGAAGCCAAAACTTATGGATTGGTGGATGAGGTATTGAAAAGAAATATTGATAAAAAAGCCTAATTTAATTATTAGTAATTGAACTCCAAATATAATAAAGTTAAATATTAGATGGCAAAAAATAAAGACAATGTAACCTGTTCATTTTGTGGTAAAGGAAAAAATGAAGCCCTCATGCTAATAGCTGGCATAGATGGTCATATATGCGAAGGCTGTGTAGAACAAGCTTATGAAATTATATCAGATGAGCTAAAAGTCAATAAAAAGCCAAAAGATGAATATGGACTCGTAGATCAAAATATTACTCCCGCTTCAATCAAAAGTTTTTTGGATCAATATGTTATTGGACAAACTGACGCCAAAAAGTATTTATCAGTGGCTGTATATAATCACTACAAACGCTTATCATCTATAGATGTAGATGATGTAGAAATAGAAAAATCAAATATTATCTTAGTAGGTGAAACGGGAACAGGAAAAACTTTATTAGCAAAGACTATAGCCAAATGTCTCAATGTGCCATTCGCCATTGTGGACGCAACTGTATTTACTGAAGCCGGATATGTAGGAGAAGATGTAGAAAGTATGTTGAGCAGACTATTGCAAGCTTGTGACTACAATGTTGAAGCAGCTCAGAAAGGAATAGTATATATCGACGAAATAGATAAAGTAGCCCGAAAAAGTGACAATCCTTCCATTACTCGAGATGTTTCTGGAGAAGGTGTTCAGCAAGCCTTGCTAAAAATGTTGGAAGGTACAGACGTAAATGTACCACCACATGGGGGAAGAAAACACCCCGAACAAAAAATGATAAAAGTAGATACTAGCCATATATTATTTATATGTGGTGGTGCATTTTCTGGTATAGACAAAGTTATATCTAGACGAATGAATACCCAAGTTATTGGTTTCAATCATGAAGAAACTGACGAAATCAATAAGGACAATTTACTCCAATACTTAGTGCATCAAGATTTAAAAAATTATGGTCTTATTCCTGAACTGATTGGAAGATTACCGGTATTGACTCATTTAGATCCGTTGGACAAAGCCACCCTTGTTTCTATTCTGACAGAACCTAAAAACGCATTATTAAAACAATACAAAAAGCTGTTTGAATTAGAAGGTGTAAAATTGACTTTCACTGATGAAGTGATAGATATGATTGCAGAAAAAGCATTGGAATATAAATTAGGTGCTCGTGGCTTGAGGTCACTTTGTGAAGCCATTTTGACAGATGCTATGTTTGAGATTCCATCGCACAAAGATATAAAAGAATTTGTCGTCGATATAAGTTATGCGGTAGAAAAACTTAGCAAAAGTACTATTAAAAAACTGAAAGCCGCCTAATCATCTTTCTAAAATACAAGGCATAAAATTTTTTATTAGTACATGAAGACAAAAACACTTAGACAAGATAAAGTCAACGTAATAACATTAGGCTGCTCCAAAAATTTGGTTGATTCAGAAAACATAATCACCCAACTTAGAGCCAATGACTATGAGGTGGCGCATGATTCTAATGAAGAAGCTAATATTATCATAGTCAATACTTGTGGGTTCATAGATTTGGCTAAAGAAGAGTCTGTCAACACTATACTACAATACGCTGAGGTAAAATCTAATGGAGGCATAGATAAACTTTATGTAACAGGATGTTTGTCACAGAGATATAAAGATGATCTGGAAAAAGAAATACCAGAAGTTGATGCTTATTTTGGAACTTTAGAACTACCCGGTCTCCTCGCAAAACTTAATGCAAATTATCAGCACGACCTTATAGGTGAAAGGAGCCTCACCACACCTCAACATTACGCTTACTTAAAAATTTCGGAAGGGTGTAATCGTACGTGTTCGTTTTGTGCTATTCCATTGATGAGAGGCCAACACATATCAAAAAGTATTGAAGCTTTAGTAAAAGAAGCCAAATATTTTGCAAGTATTGGCGTCAAGGAACTTATTTTAATTGCACAGGAGCTCACTTACTATGGTCTCGATTTATACAAAAAAAGAGCTTTGCCTGACTTATTAAACGCTTTGTGTGAAGTAGAAGGCATTGAATGGATAAGGCTACATTACGCTTATCCTAGCAAGTTTCCGATAGAGATATTTGAAGTTATGGCAAATCAACCTAAAATATGTAAATATCTGGATATTCCTTTGCAACATGCATCTAACACTGTGCTGGAGAGGATGAAAAGGCAAACAACCCGACAATATCAGGCAGAATTAATAACTAAAGCCCGCGAAATAGTGCCTAACATAGCTATTAGAACAACTTTCTTAGTAGGATTTCCTGGTGAATCTGATGAAGAATTTGAAGATTTGTGCCATTTTATTGAAGAAATGAAATTTGATAGAGTGGGCGTATTTCAGTATTCACATGAAGAGGACACCTCTGGTTATTTACTTAAAGATGATGTAAATTCCGAATTAAAAACGGAAAGGGCTAACAAAATTATGGAAATACAACAATCCATTTCATTGGAGCACAACGAAAAAAAAGTAGGGCAATCTTTCAAAGTGTTATTTGATAGAAAAGAAGGAGATTTTTTTGTTGGGCGCACAGAACACGATTCTCCAGAAGTGGACAATGAAGTTTTGGTATCGGCCAAAGACAATTTTGTACGTATTGGGGATTTTGCATGGGTAAAAATTACCGAAGCTCAAGACTATGATTTATTTGGCGATGTTATTCATTAGAAATATTGAATCTTTAAAAAAATCAAGAAAAAACATCTCTAATCAAATCTTCGACCTTTGATATAAATTTTATTTCTATACCATTTTTTTTGCCTTTTACCATTTCAGCTTTATGTTTTGAAATATAGATAATATCAAACCCCAATCTTGCAGCTTCTTGAATTCTCTGATCTACCCTACTGACAGGTCTTATTTCCCCAGAGAGTCCTACCTCACCTGCAAAACATATTTTTTTAGTTACATGAATATCATTAAGAGAAGATATGAGCGCAGTGACAATACCTAAATCCACCGAAGGGTCTGTTACTTTTATGCCACCTGCAATATTGAGAAAAACATCATTTTGGCCAAAAGGCAATCCACATCTTTTTTCTAAAACTGCCAATAACATAGATAAACGCCTGAGATCAAAACCCGTAGCTGAGCGCTGTGGAGTTCCATATATAGCTGGACTCACTAAGGCTTGACATTCTAAAAGCAAAGGGCGCACCCCTTCCATAGAAGCCGCAATGGCGCTGCCACTCAAGTGTCCGTCATCAGGAGAAATTAGTAATTCCGATGGGTTCGATATTTCTTTCAATCCATTGACATCCATAGCATAAATACCAATTTCATCCGTACTTCCAAACCTGTTTTTTAATGTTCTTAATATTCTATAAGCGTAATGCTGATCACCTTCAAACTGAAGGACCACATCTACAATATGTTCTAACAATTTTGGACCTGCTATCCCACCCTCTTTGGTAATATGGCCAATAATGAAAATTGGAATTTGAGTTTCTTTGGCATACCTTTGTAGTTCACCAGTACATTCTCTCACCTGAGAAATACTGCCTGGAGGACTATCTACATGAGGACTCATCAATGTTTGAATAGAATCAATAATGATAATTGACGGCTCTAATTTATTGGCTTCTTTCAATATTTGGGTGACGTTAAGTTCTGTCAAAACATAACATTCTTTATTGACATGTCCTAAACGTTCTGCACGCATTTTGATTTGTTCTTCACTTTCTTCTCCTGATACATACAAAACTTTTAGCTTCTGGTGAAGGGCCACTTGAAGCATTAATGTGGATTTTCCTATACCTGGCTGCCCTCCCACTAAAATAAGAGACCCAATAACTAATCCACCACCCAAGACTCTATTGAGCTCGCCATCATAGGTGTTTATTCTTATGGAGTCAAGTGCAGAAACTTCATAAAGTCTTTTGGGAACAGGTTTTTCCTTTCGGTTCGACCTCCATGCTTCAGCTTTTTGTTCTTGAACGGTAGGTTTTTCCACAACCTCTTCTTGAAAAGTATTCCACTCTCCACATGCAAAACATTTGCCTTCCCATTTTGGTGATTGTGCACCACAATTACTACAAAAAAAAACTGTTTTAGCTTTCAAGTTGAAAATATTAAAAAAAATAAACTAAAAAATGTGACGATTCAATACTAAAACGTCTTAAAATACATAATTGACAATTTTGTCATGCTCCTAAAGAGGAGGCAAAATAAATTGTTTTCAATTGGTTTTTTGGGGTTATGCGGAGAACAGACTTACGTTTGTCTCCGCTATTTTATTTTTATAAATGTCGTGATTTTTTACTTTATTTAACCACAATATCCATCATACATTTATAATGACCTTTTGGACATTTATGATGCCCCAACTTCGAACAAGGCCTACACGATAAATTTAATATTTCAAAATTTGTGTAGCGCTCTTCGTGTTTAAATCCATAGAAGGGATACATCCCAAAATCTGGCATTGTGCTCCCCCAAAACACATCGATTTCCTTTTTGAGTGCTGCTGCTATATGCATCATTCCTGTATCTCCTGTTATGACTTTTTGTGCATGTTTTGTGATGCCCGCACTCACACCTAAACCTATTTTACCACAATAATCTATTACTTTTTCAGGATGTAATTGGTTTAGTTCTTGTGCTACATCTTGAACATCTTTTCCACCGATAAGAATGACATGGTGTTTTGAGGCTTCTATGATTTCACTACATTTAGATACGGGTATTCTTTTTGTGAAATACGTAGCCCCCATAACAAGAACATTGTATTTTGGAAAATTTTTAGTCAATTCCATTGCATCTTGTTCGTCTTCGGGCAAAATAAAATAATCTAAACCTTCTCCATCATCCACTATACCTATTTCTTTTAAACTTTCAAAATAGCGATGCACTAAATGTTTGTTTTTGGGGAGGATTTGAGAATTAAAGTTGACAGCCAGCCACTTTTGGACATTCAATTTTTCATACCTTAGGGTTTTTATATTTAATGCCCAACTAATTCTAAACGATCGAAGATTTTTATGAAGATCAATAATGAGATCAAAATTTTCTTTTGATAAATCCGCTATAGTTTCTGAAAAATTTTCTTTAAGTGTGTGAATGGTGTCTATATATTGATTTTGTCGGATGACATGCGCAAAACTGGGTTTTACTAAGTAATGAATTTCTGCATTGAGTTGTTGTTTAACACATCTTATTATAGGCGTAGTAACAACTATATCTCCAATAGAGGAAAACCTAATAATAAGAATTTTTTTAATTGACATGAACGGATTATTTTCCTTATTTGACCTAAAGTGTTTAGGCAATACTTTTTATTTCTGAAACTAATTTATTGAGTACTTCTTTAGCATCTCCGAAAAGCATGGATGTTTTGGGCCTGAAAAACAATTCATTCTCAATGCCCGCGTATCCAGGTTTCATACTTCTTTTGTTGACTATAATATGAGTGGCATCTTCCACGTCCAATATAGGCATACCATAAATGGGGGATGCTGGATCTGATTTAGCAGCTGGATTGACCACGTCATTAGCTCCTAATACTAAAACAACATCAGTTGAAGAAAATTCAGGATTGACTTCTTCCATGTCCATCAACTTTTCGTAGGAGACGTCTGCTTCTGCCAATAAAACATTCATATGACCAGGCATACGACCAGCCACTGGATGAATAGCATATTTTACTTCTACACCGTTTTGGTCTAGGACTTTTTCTAATTCATGACAAGTATGTTGTGCCTGTGCAACAGCTAAACCATATCCAGGAACAATAATTACTTTTTTGGAATACATCATTAATACAGCTGTATCCGAAAGTGATATTTCTTTATAATTACCTCCACTTCCTACAGATGGTCCCACTGCTGCTCCCCCTCCAAAAGCTCCTACAAGAACATTTAATAATGATCTATTCATAGCGTTACACATCAGAATGGTAAGCAAGGTACCAGCACTTCCTACTAAAATTCCACCGGTAAGCATGACTACATTATCATATAAAAGGCCACCAAAGGCAGCTGCGACTCCAGTGAACGAATTCAACAAAGATATTACCACTGGCATATCAGCGCCTCCAATGGGCATTACAAAAAGTACACCATACAATGCAGACACGACCAAAATCAAGTATAATAAAGAGCTTTCTCCTAATCCAAACCCACCTGTTATGCTAGAAATTACTAATGCAGAAATAATTACTAAAAGCCCAATATTAAAAACTTGCTGTAAGGGTAAAACTTTATCACCTATATTTCCATTGAGCTTGCCATAAGCTATCATACTTCCAGTAAAAGAGACAGTTCCTATGACTAAGGCCACCAAAATAATAAGTGTCATTGTAGGCTGAGAAGACATATCTATACCTTGATGAAGCATGTGATTATATTCTACAATAGATATTATAGCAGCACATGCACCTCCCATTCCATTAAAAAAGCTTACCATTTGAGGCATAGCAGTCATCTGAACCTTTTTGGCCATGACCCAACCTATTGCTGTACCTACAACAAGGCCTGCAAAAATCCATGGATAATTACCTAACTCTACACCTTCCTTACTGCGAAACAAAAATATAGTTGCAAAAATGGCCAATGTCATTCCTCCAGCTGCATATAGATTTCCCCTGCGTGCTGTATCGGGGTGCGAAAGCATTTTTAAACCAATGATAAAAGAAATACTACCTATCAAATAACTTAGTGCTAATATACCGCTCATAATATTATTTATGTCTTGATTATTTATTGAAAAAAATATTAAAATTGAGAAAATTAGGCTTTTTTCTTTTTCTTGAACATTTCAAGCATTCTATCAGTCACTACGAACCCACCTACCACATTAAGTGTACCCAATACAACGGCTATAAAACCTAAAATTAAAGCTAAGTAATCATCTCCCTCAGCCTGACCCATAACTATTATGGCTCCTATAATCACAACACCATGTATAGCATTGGCCCCACTCATCAATGGTGTGTGGAGTACTGCTGGCACATTAGATATGACTTCTATTCCCAATATTATCATGAGAACTAAAATAAGGATAAAGTCAAAATTTTCTGTAATTAAGTTTAATATCTGTTCCATCTTATTGAGCTTTTGAAATGAGAGCTGAAGCTATGATTTCATTATTCATATCGAGATGGACATGACCTTCTTTCACAACTATCTGCAAAAAATTAATAATATTATTTGAAAAAAGTGTACTTGCCACTCCAGAAGCATCATCTGCGAGATTGGAATTCCCTATAATTGTTACACCCTTTTTTTGAATGATTTCATTATCCTGTGTAAATGCGCAATTGCCTCCTGTCGAAGATGCTAAGTCCACAATAACAGAGCCAGCTTTCATTTTTTCTATTGTGTCTTCAGTAATGAGTAAAGGTGCTTTTCTGCCTCTTACTTGTGCTGTAGCAATGACAATATTGGACCTAAGTGCTCTTTCTTGGACGAGTGCGCGTTGCTTTGCCAAATATTCTTCGGACTGTTGGACCGCATACCCCCCTGCGCCTCTATCATCGGCAGCTCCTTCGACCTCCACAAATTGTGCCCCTAGACTCAAAACCTCTTCTTTGGCTGCTGACCTCGTGTCGAAAGCTTCTACTTTGGCCCCTAATCTTTTGGCAGTAGCTATGGCTTGCAATCCAGCCACACCAGCACCTAAAACCATCACCTTTGTTGGAGGAATGGTCCCAGCGGCGGTCATCATCATAGGAAATATATTATTGTAATATTCGGAAGCTTTGATGACTGCCCTATATCCTGCCAAAGACGCCATTGATGATAGTATGTCCATAGACTGCGCCAATGTAGTTCTTGGTATCATATCCATGCTTACGACGTTTATTGGAAATTGGGCTAAATGCGACACAACTTCACTGTCTTGGTACGGGGCTAGCATGGAAACGTACAAAGCCTCTTTTTTGATGAGCGAAAGTTCTTCGTCATGCAATGGCTCGATACATACAATAATGTCAGATTGTGTCAAAATTTCTTGTCTAGATTTGACTTGAATATTTTGTTGAGCATAATCATCATCTGAAAAACCAGATTTTGCACCTGCATCTTTTTCAACTTGAGCACTAAGGCCCATTTTTGAAATCTTTGTCATTGAAGCAGGAACTATCGCCACACGACTAAAATTTCTTTCCTTTAATATTCCCAATATCATAAGCAAAAAGTTAACTAAGGGCGAAGTTATGAATTAAATCTTATGTAAGTTAATTTTTTATAAATAATTTAACCCAATTCCTATATTTTTAATCTCTTGATGGTGGCACAATTATCTCAACTTTACTCATTGAAATGTGGAAAACTTGTTTATAATTGTAGTTCTGTCCATAAATCCTTCTTCGAATCCATAAATAGCAGCAGTAAATTATAGTGGACAGAAAATCTATTGTGAAAATTAAATCTAAATACATGATAAATCAAATAATTATGAATTTGAATTCTTTTAAACGATTTTTTGTTGAGTATAAAATCAATTTTAACACCTCAAAATTAAAAAACATTTTCTAAATATTTCAAAAATATT
>CAZBCV010000105.1:0-10558 GCA_964490495.1 uncultured Aureispira sp.
GTTGTCCAGATAAAGTAGAATGATCGAACCCATTCAGACCAGAAATGCCAGGCCGCACCTACAAAAACCCCGACTTTGCTGCGACAAAAGAAAATAGATTTGCGTTCAATGAAGACTGACCGATACGGCATCCTGCCTTTAAGAAATTCTTTCGTTGGCCCTTTTATCATATAAAATGCCATCACGGAGCGATTATTCTTAAACTTTTAATAATCCTGACCACTTTATTGATACGGATAACAAAATTCGGCATTTTCACTTTCCAAAACAGCTAGTAAAACGGAATTTTATAGTTGCCTAAATGAACATAAAAGTTCTAATTCAGTTCCAAGCTCTCAATCATATCAGCCAGCTCATTGGGTTTTAGGTCTTCTTTTTCGCCTTTGTCGTAGATGGTAAGGAGATAAACAGTTTCAGTTTTGATGTAATGATAAGTGATAACCCTTGCACCACCGCTTTTGCCTTTTCCTTTACTACCAATAGCCAAACGAATTTTATAGCAGTTGTTTCCAATGAAAGTGCCACTTTCAGGGTTTTCGGTAATCTTTGCAATCAGTTCAGCAAATTCATTTTTGAGTGATGGAAATTTTTTTACTAGTCGTTTAAGTTCTTTTTCAAAAAGATAGGTAGGAATAATGCTATAACTCATTGAGTAAATCTTGAGCCGTTTTGAGTTTTATTTTACCTTGCTTGTGTAGGCGTACTTGGTCAGCAGCTTCTTGAAGGTCTTCCCATAAATCAACGGTAGCCACACTCATAGGCTTTGCTTTTTTCACAAAAGAAAGGCTTTTCAAAACTTTCATTGCGAAAGTGGCTTCATTATCAGGTATATCTAATAATACTTTCATTGTCTAATATTTTTAAATGGTGAAACTCATTGCCTTGTTCAATGCTTCTTTTTAGTTATTAATACCAACAAGGGTGATAATCTTATTACCAAAAGAAATAATTCTCTAACTTTACCAATTTTAAAAACGTAATTTTCATTAGAAATGTTTATCACTTTAGAATTTTGTTTTCGCCTGCTAGCGGGAGTCATGCTAAAGCTTGATGTGATTTGCAACTCGTGCTTCTAACCATTCCCATGCTAGCGCGAGTTTCTAACTCGTGCTTCTAACATTCATTAGCCCTTTCACCAAAACAGTGATAAACATATTTTTTTTAATTAATGGGTCATTTATATTAATGGTATAGTAATATTTCACTAATTTTGCCGAACACAAATTTTTACTTATTATGCTCACACATCAGGTCAGGTCATTGTCTAAAATATTCATTTGTTTTTGGAGTGTTTTTTTGTTTTCGCTTTCGAGTATTCAAAGCCAGGATACATTATGGACACAAGCTTTTAATTACAACTCTACGACAAGAGATAGTGTAATTCATTTTCCTGATGGTGACCACAATCAATATGAAAAAATACTCATGTACTACTCCATGAGGTGCAAAGACGGCTTGGTCTCTACGGGTTCAGATCGAAATAGAGGCTGTGGCGAATGGGATTATAGCTGCAATACGAATGTCATAGATTCATCAAGGTTAGATTCAATAAAATCCTTTCACCCCAGTTACATAATAAGTGGTTTTAACGAAGAACATTTTTTATACACCAGCCAACCCACCCATGACTATTATCAGTTTAAACAGGATGAGTTGAAAGTTAATTCGTCTAATGGTATCACTTATTTTCCTGCAAAAAAAGGAAATGAGCCGGTGGATATAGACTTATATACAAAAAATGCCTACAAAGCCTACTATTTAATCCCCATAAAAGATTTAGAGAATTTGACGGCGGGTCCTATAGCTGGTCTTAAAGTAGAAACAAAATCGACAGGATTGATTAAGTTCCTAAAAATAAAATTGGCTACCACGTCATCATCTATTATAACAGCAGACCTTGTTGCTAGCTTAAGCTTTGATCAAGTATTGAATAGAGATATTGAATTCAGAAACATAGGTCCTCACGATCTTATTTTCCATTCGCCCTACAATTACAAAGGCCATGAAAATATAATCATTGAAATGTCATACACCTCCCCAGAAGAATCCCTAATGGAGTTATCTTTGGCAGGAACAAGGGTAGCAGATGGAAGTACATTATCCCCTAATCATACAGATAGCTATTTAATCCTAAACTCTCAGGCCACTGTGTCCCTACCCTCTCAGGAAATGGCAGCAGTGAGAACAGAAATCACTATAGCATTTTGGGCGAATGGAAACACTTCCTCTTTGCCCGCTAATACGTCCATTTTACATGCCAACGATGCTCAATCCAATCGTCAATTAAATGTACATCTCCCATGGTCCAATAGTCGCATTTATTGGGATTGTGGCAATGATGGCTCTGGATACGATCGCATTGAAAAAGCAGCTACAATTGATGAATTTTCTGGTCAATGGAATCACTGGGCATTTACAAAAAACATAGGTACTGGAAGAATGAGAATATACCTCAATGGAAAACTTTGGCACTCTGGCTCTGGCAAAACCAAACCTATTTCGGTGAGTGAGTTTGTACTGGGTTCAGACAATTCATTTAGAAACCCATACTATGGGAGTTTAGATGATTTTTCAGTATGGTCTAAAGAATTGACCGAAACTGAAATTAAAAACATCATGTACAATTCCCCAAAATCAGTTTTAGCATTGGCTGATCATATGGTGGCCTATTACGACTTTAATGAGGGAAAAGATAATATTGTTAATGACGCAGCAACCTCAGGTCTTCAAGGAAATATCATTGGCGAACCCCAATGGGCGAAATTTAGAGGAGCCGATGTCTATAAAGCTTTTGAAAACACCAATGAACGACCCAATTTTGAATTTATCAAAGGAAATTTTAATTTATCAAGATCCACTACCACAGTAATAGATTCAGTACTAAATCCACCACATAAAGTAAGGCCTTTCTTTGTAGAAAATGCTCGATTAGTAGAAGGTGAACCACAATATTTATGGGCTTCTGGAATTTTTCCTGTCATAGATGAGGACGGGAATGTTGTAGATGAAATCGAAATCATTAACGAAGATGTTATATCTATTGAAGAGCTAGAATATTATAACACCCGATTTGCTAAGTACGAGTTATTATCTTTTGTAACACCTTATGGCATCGGTATTGATTTTGGTATGGAAGGAAAAACATGGATATTTGATGTCACCGACTTTGGGCCCATCCTTAAAGGAGAAAAAAGATTATTGATGGACAGAGGAGGCGAATGGCAAGAAGATATGGATATTAAGTTTTGTTATATCAAAGGAAGACCTGCACGAAATGTCATTGATATAGCGCCTATTTGGCCTGTAGAATCATACAACTACACTAATATCGTTAACAATAGGAATCTAGAACCTAGACCCTTTACAGCAGAAGCGGACGTGAAAAGCATGAAAGTCAGAGTGGTCACTACAGGTCATGGGCAACAAGGAGAGTTCATCCCAAGAAATCACTTTGTCAACGTCAATGGTGGGCCAACGGAGTTTTCATGGTCAGTGTGGACAGAATGTTCCGACAATGCTATTTACCCTCAAGGAGGCACATGGGTTTATGATAGAGCAGGATGGTGTCCTGGTGCTCCAAGCGATCTAAATGAATTTGAAATCATGCCCTTTATTACGCCCAATTCAACGTTTACACTTGATTATGGAATGGCCAATGCTACGGGTGATAGCCGTTATATCATCAATACTCAACTGGTCAAATATGGCCCTAATAATTTTAATGTTGATGCAGAATTGCATGAAATTATTAGCCCTACGACCTACGTCGAACACTATAGAATCAATCCCATATGTGGTTCTCCAAAAGTTAGTATCAAAAACAATGGCGCTGCTCAATTGACATCTGTTGAAATTCATTATGGAGTGGAAGGAAGACAATTGTATAAATATGATTGGAAGGGCAACCTTTCTTTTTTACAAATAGCAGAGGTGGAATTACCTCCATTACCACTGGAAGATTATACAGCTGGAAGTAGATTTACTGCGTACGTTCAAAACCCTAACAGCTCTACCGACGAATATACACCCAATGATCGCAAGTATTCAAATTTTACACCAAGTACCCATTTGGACAGTGATATAGTAGTAGCCATGAGAACCAATAATATGCCCAATGAAACAAAATGGACTCTTGCAGACACAGAAGGTAACATTATAGTTGCGAGTAAGCCCAACCTTTTAGGCAATACTTTATATCAAGATACCATAAGAGGACTCAGTGGCTGCTATAAACTTCAATTTACAGACTCAGACCAAGATGGTATTAGCTGGTGGGCCAATGGAGATGGCACAGGCCTCATTCGTGCAAAGGGTATAAATAGCAATTGGATAGTATTCCAACCTGATTTTGGTATGGAATTGACATTTAATTTCACTGCTGGAATGACTAGTAGTACGCAAGAACAAACTAGGGCTGATCAAATGATAATATATCCCAATCCTGGTTCTTCTTTCCTCAAAATAGCTTTATCCCATGAAGTCCAACTTCCTTTGAAGTATGAAATAATAACGATAAATGGACAACTCATAGACCAAGGAATACATGATAATGACCAAGATGTTATAATCGAGGCCCTTGAATATCAGACAGGACTTTACTTGGTAAAACTTTCTGACAAAAAAGGACAAGTATGGCATCTTAAGTGGGTAAAACAATAAGATATTTTGGGCTTCTTTGAGCGCGTGAGGATTTATGGCTGTCTTTCAATGTGTATTGATAGATGGCTAAATCGTGATAGGATATGTACGTGTGGGTTCTAAACTCACTATGAAGTTGGGCGATATAAAATCCAATAAATAATCGAATATTTGGAATTTTTTTAATAACTTTATTGTTTAATGTGTTGATAAATGAGTAAAAGAGTAATGAAAGAATGATATCAGAAAGAACATTGGTTAGTTTTGATTGGGCAGCAAAATCGCTTTTGAGACAAAAAGCCAATTTTGATATTTTGGAAGGTTTTCTTTCTGAGGCATTGAATGAAGCCATAAAAGTGATATCCATACTTGAATCCGAATCCAATAAAACAGATGAGGCCGACAAATATAACCAAGTGGACATCCTCTGCGAAAACAGCAAAAAGGAATTGATTATCATAGAGATACAATTTTTTGATGAGCCAGATTATTTTCATCGATTAGTCTATGGGACGTCAAAAGCCATCACCGACTACATGCATTCTGGATATACTTATGATAAGGTTAAAAAAGTTTATTCAATAAATATCATATATTTTGATTTAGGAATGGGCCAGGGCTATATCTACAGAGGCAAAATGGAGTTTAAGGGAATGAACACAAATGATGACTTAGAACTCAGTTACGCTCAAAAGGAAAAATTCGGCAAAAGATATCCTGGAGATATTTTTCCTGAAATTCTATTGGTTAAAGTCAATAATTTTGAGGATATAATTAAATCGTCTTTAGACCAATGGATATATTTTTTCAAACATTCTGAATTGCCAGAAAATTATTCAGCTCAAGGATTGACACAAGTTTCAAAAAAATTAAATTTATTAAAAATGGACACAACCACACAAAATGAGTACATCGATTATCTCAAAAATGTAAGACTTTCTGAAAAGATTTTAGATGATGTAAAAGAAGAGCATTTTTATAGAGGAAAACAAATTGGTATCCAAAAAGAAAAAATTGAAGTTGTTCTAACACTTCATGATGACAAGATTCCCACTGAAAGAATAGCAAAATACACAAAATTATCAGAAAGTGAAGTGATGGAAATCTTAAAAGAGCATGGTGCATTGTAATAGTTTGGTAGCAGATTAGGCAAAATAGTGTTTAAAGGCCATAGATGATAAAAAGGAAGAGCATTTTTTAAAGGAAATCAAATTGGTATCCAAAAGAAAAAATAGAAGCCATCCCAAGATTTTACTATATTGGCATTTCCATTACACTGAGGCCAAATAATACGTATCTAAAGGATGTTGAAGTTCTTGTGATTTTGAGAAAGTTTGGAATACTTAAATAGCTTTATAGTCCAACCTTAACTTCTTATATTAGTTTTATTTATTCCATTAAATTTTTTTAAGTAAAATATCACATAAGAGCCTTCTGATAAACAATAAGCTAGCAATTTCTCAACTCATGATATAAAGCTCAGGAAAAAGCACAATTATAATAACTAATAATTGAAGACTTTTGCTATTTCGGCAATAACATAAATCATAATTGTTTAATAGGCTAGTTATTTAAAGCGAAGCATAAAAAAAGCATCCCCGATGGAATTGCTAATATCCAATATTTCCGGCATTATAAAGTAAAAAAAAGGGGTTTCCTATTGCTAAGAAACCCCTTTATATAATTCGATATTTATTTTCTAAAAATTATTTAGATGCTTTAGGCGCTTCTAATAAATTGAAGAATTGATCTAACTTAGGTAAAATAATGATTTCCGTTCTTCTGTTTTGAGAACGGCCTGTGCTGTTGGCATTGGATGTTTTTGGAGAGTATTCACCTCTTCCACCAGCAGTCATGCGAGATGGATCTACCTTGTATTTAGTTTGCAATGCTCTTACAACTGAAGTTGCACGTCTTGCACTTAAGTCCCAGTTATCTGTCACACACTCACCACCCATAGGCACATTGTCGGTGTGTCCTTCAACTAAGATATCAATGTCTTTTTGGTCATTTAGAATTCCAGCTATTTTTTCCAAAACATTCATAGCGCTAGAATTGATAGTGGAAGATGCTGTTTTAAATAACATATTGTCTGATAATGAAACATAAACCACACCTTTTTTAACTTCAATATTGACATCGCTGTCATTGAAATCTTTTAAAGTTCTCTTCAAATTAAGAGCTAAAGCTAAATTAACAGAATCTTTGTACTGCATAGTTTTTGTTAACTCCTGAATGTAAGAACTTTGAGCATTGATAGCATCTAATGACTTTTTAATACTTTCAGCACCAGCTTTGTTGATAACTGAAGCAGTATTCAATTGGTCTAACAAGTTGTTTTGACTGCTTTTCAATACCATGAGTTGGTCTTCCATAGACTTCACCTTCATATTTGCCGCAGATAAATCATCATTAGCTCTTTTTAATTTAGAATTACACTCCTCCAATAATCTTGTTAGATCAAGGACTTGTTTTTCAAGTTCATTGTTTTTTTCTTCGCATCTGCTGAGCAAACTTTTATTAGACGCCAAAGCGTCTTCGAGCTCTTTATACTTTTTTTTACTGACACAAGATGGGAGTAGGGCTATTCCCATTAATAAAAATAATGACAATTTTAATAATTTCATTTTCAATTTGACTTTTTAGTGTTAAGAAATAAAGCACAAAGAAACGGAATCTTGAGAAATTTGCCATGATATATTCTATATATTTTTTGTATTAATGATATATTTTCCTTTTCATATAACATAACTTAATGTTTTACAAAAATATAAAAAGTTATTATCTTAGTATTTGTTTCATTATCTTTATATTATTTATACTTGAAAATATAAAAAAACAGCTAAATCACCAACCCTGATTTCTCCTAACGAATTGAATAAATACACTTGTGAATACAGTACGGAGATGTTGAAAAAATGTGAGCTTGCTGCTCAATAAAACAGAAACCAAAGAATATAAGATTCTAAGTAAAATCAATAAGATGTATAGATATAGTTGACTTGTTCTATGGATATTGTATCTACTATAATGTTAGGTATCGAAAAAATAAAGGCTTTTACTGCCTCATCATCGCGCAAAACTGTACAGGTTTGTTGAACATAAAAGTTCAAAGTGTCATTGCTTGTAGTGTCTCGACCTACGATTCTAAAGAAATCATTACAAGCGAGTATTTCCCTATTGAAGTTATCTAAATACAAACCAGGAAGTATTTCATTTCCTTGGTCCATGCGAGGGATTCGATCTTTACCTAAGAAAATAATACTATCCTTTTTTATATCTAATGTATCAATAATTTTCAACCTCGCTAGACTTATCTCAATCTCAGAAGACTCTAACAAGTAGCTGTATATCATATCAGCAGTAAAACTTTGTCTTATCATATAATTAAGAGTATCTGCAACTTGTTCTAAAGACAAATTAAAAGTCCCTAAATCCTTTGTCAACCTACCTAATGTATCTTTAGAATAATCATAAACAAATACGGCCCTATTGGTCATCTGTGGAGCATGGTAAGTATAGAGCTGGTTTGTAGAATTTATAAAGGTTTCCTCTTCTTCAGCACAAGAAAATAGCACTAACACTAACAATAAAACCCTAATATTTTTTAGAAATTCCATACTTATATATATTCGACTACTTTTATACGTAATCTTTGTGAAAATTATTGTTATTCTTCCTCAGATTTTGTATTTTCATCAACATCTTCATCTGATTCTGCCGTCAAGAAACCTCTTTCATTCAAAAAATTAAACCACTTGATGACTTTTTTCATATCACTATGGTAAACCTTATCTCGATCATAATCAGGTATAATGATTTCAAAGTAGGATTGAAGCTCTTTATGGGGTGCGTTCGCCGCAGGAGCTGGATGACTCGCTGCCAACTCTAACATTTTGGTAAAAACCTCTTTGATAACAACGGTATCCTCCTCTGTATAAATAGAAACTGTTTCCATAGGAGTGAACTGATGATTTCTAATGGAACAAAATTTAGACTTTCCCGTGTCTAAATCTCCTACTATAAGTCCATTCGTTTTTGTGGCCACCAATTTATATAAACCCGGAAGTCCGCTGACTGCAACTATATTTTTTATGTTCATGTTTTTAGTATTATTTTAAAAAAGTGCGCAAAAGTATTACATTTCTTTCAATAATTCATATAATATTACAACTATTTTTAATATTGTAGTAATATGAAAACGGCGTTAACACATGTTAGATATAAAAGACAATAAAAAATTAATTTTGACATTTCTGACATGTACCACTGATCACCATATCTTTTTGTTTTACCACAAAACCTTTTGGAAGATTCACCATTGGAATGCTTACTCCATCAACACAAAAGGTGTTTTCACACTGTAAACAACGAAAATGAACGTGTTCGTCATGATGATGGTGATGGTCACATTGTGATTCACACAACGCATATTTTTGAACCAATGTGCCATCTATGGCCTTATGTATGATGCCACTTTCTTCAAAACTTTTGAGTGTTCGGTACAGGGTAATTCTATCGGAATCGGTCAATTGATTTTCTATATCCGCTGATGAAAGGGCATTTCCAGCTTTCAAAAAAATATTTATGACATCTTGTCTCATTGTTGTGATACGCAATTTGTGTTTTTTCAATATTTCTGTTGCAGAAGCCATAATATATTCAATTATTCTATAAAACTGAGTTAATCAACAAAAAATTACATAATTGGTTGTCCATTTTCCCAATCATCAGCAGGGCTTACAAAACTTAATTCCCCTTTACTGTTTTCAGCCATCAATATCATACCATGAGACTCTACACCTCTTAGCTTTTTGGGGGCCAAATTGGCCAAAAGACTTACTTTTTTTCCAATGATATCTTCGGGGTTGTAATATAATGCTATTCCAGACACTACAGTTCTCCTTTCCATTCCCAAATCCAACTCCAATTTCAATAATTTATCAGCTTTAGGTACTTTTTCTGCATGTACTATTGTGGCTGTTCGTATATCTAGTTTAGCAAAATCATCATAAGTAATTTCTTCTTTAAATGGCTTATAACTGGCTACAGCCTCTGATGGTGTATCTTCCTTTTTAGTTGAGTTTTCTAATTTTTGTATAAAACCATCTATTGTAGCGTCGTCTATTCGTGAAAAAAGGTGTTGAGTTTCTCCGATCTTATGCCTCGCTTTTAGTATGGGGTCACCTTCTGCTAGTTTGTTCAACATTTTTTCTAACTCACCTTTCTCTACAATAGGTTTTTCATTCAACAAAACCCTTATTTTATCTGAAGTAAAAGGCATAAATGGCCTACAAATCACACCTAATACAGATACATATTGAAGACATAAGTTCATGACCACTTTTACCGTATCTGGATCTTCTTTGATAGTTTTCCAAGGTTCGTTGAACTGTAATATCTGATTTCCTTTTGTGGAAATTTCCATTAAAATTTTCAAAGCCCCTCTAAAATCAAAGGACCTTAAGCTATCACACATCTCTTGTATGTCATCAAACAGGCGCAACATTTCTGAATCATGGTAAGAACTCTCCATAGGGCCGTCAGGTCCAATTATTTCATAATCTTCTTCAAACTGTGGCACTTTGCCATCGTAAAACTTATGGGTTAGTACCACTACCCTATTGACAAAGTTGGCCAAGTTGTTTACCAATTCTGAATTGACAGCTTCTTGATATCCTTTCCAAGTAAATTCACTGTCTTTTTGTTCAGGCATGTTTTTGATCATAACATATCTCATTTCATCTTCTTTGCCTGGCATGTCGTCTAGGTATTCATGCACCCAAACAGCCCAATTCCGAGAAGTTGAAATCTTTTGACCTTCGAGATTCAAAAACTGATTAGCGGGTACATTATAGGGTAAAATGTATTGACCATGAGCTTTGAGAATGGCAGGAAAAATCAAACAATGAAATACAAT
>CAZBCV010000105.1:10568-10866 GCA_964490495.1 uncultured Aureispira sp.
TCCTTTCCTATAAAATGAATCAAAGCCGTTTCTTCATCTTGCCAATATTTTTTCCAATTTTTTTTGTTTTCATTGGCCCATTGTTTCGTTGCTGAAATGTAACCAATAGGCGCGTCCATCCATACATAAAGTTTTTTGCCTTCATGGCCTGGAATAGAAGTGGGAACGTCCACACCCCAATCCAAATCTCTGGTCATAGCGCGCGGTTGTAAACCACCATCCAACCAAGATTTGCACTGACCAACTACATGATTTTTCCAATCCTCAGGATCATGCAATTCCGTGCCATCAACATTTC
>CAZBCV010000106.1:0-8131 GCA_964490495.1 uncultured Aureispira sp.
AAATCTGCAATCTGCAATCCCAAATCTGCAATTCCAAATCCTCAATCAAAAATCCCATCAATTGACCCTAACTAAAAATAAATTACTCGCAGTCTATTATTTTTTTATATCTTTCGGCCTCAAAACATTAAAATATGAACCCTTGGATACTTTTTTCTTTTGTATTTGGATATTTCATACTGCTGTTAGGCGTCGCCTGGTACACATCAAAAAATTCAGATAATGAATCCTTTTTTATAGGAAATAGGAATAGCAATTGGATGCTAGTGGCTTTTGGAATGATAGGTACATCTCTCAGCGGTGTTACTTTTGTAAGTGTTCCTGGTACAGTAGGTGCTGCTTCATTTGGATATTTTCAAGTAGTCATTGGTTATTTTCTGGGATATTTTGCTATTGCGTTTATATTATTGCCGCTTTACTACAAAATGAACCTCACTTCCATCTACAAATTTCTAGAAGATAGGTTTGGTCCTGTCTCTTACAAAACAGGGGCATTGTTTTTTATAATATCCCGGACTTTAGGCGCTACGGCTCGGATGTATCTTGTTATCAATGTATTGCAAATTTTTATTTTAGATGCAATGGGTATTCCCTTTGTGTTAACGGCCTTCATTATACTACTTTTAATACTTTTATATACCTTCGAAGGGGGTGTAAAGACAATAGTTTATACAGACACCCTTCAAACTACCTTTATGTTAGGTGGACTTATTGTGTGTATTGGGGCGCTTTTAGGTCAGTTGGATATGGGAATGATGCAAGGTCTCAGTATGCTTAAAAGTGAAGGGTTGACGCAGATATTTAATACAGATATTAATTCATCAGGATTTTTTGGCAAACAAATTTTGGGTGGAGCTTTTATTACTATAGCAATGACTGGTCTCGACCAAGAAATGATGCAAAAAAACATAAGTGTAAAAACCCTTGGCGGCTCTCAAAAAAATGTACTTACCTTAGCCACTGTTCTTGTTTTTGTAAACTTCTTGTTTTTATTCCTTGGTGGATTATTGTTTTTATATGCAAAACAAAATGGCCTAGACCTGAAAGGTGATGATCTTTTTCCCGGTATTGCTATGGGAGGTTATTTGGCTCCAAGCATAGGAATTATATTTGTTATCGGTTTGATATCCGCTCTTTTCCCTAGTGCTGATGGTGCTCTCACTGCTATGACCTCATCTTTTTGCATTGATATATTAGGAATAAAAAAAGATACTATATCTAGCGACAAGCAAAAAAAGAAAACGCGCTTGACAGTACACTTAAGTTTTGCTCTACTTTTTTTTGTTTGTGTTTTGATATTTAAATGGATTGACGATAAGTCCATTATTGACGTGATACTGAAACTAGCTGGTTACACATATGGACCACTTTTGGGCTTATTTACTTTTGGTATATTCACTCAAAGAAAGCTAAATGATAAATGGGCCATTTGGGTTTGCTTGATGGCGCCGCTATTCATTTTCTCAATAGATTTCATAAATAATGCTGAATGGTTTGCCAACAAATTAGCATTATCCGAAGTGAACAAAACAAACCTTATTAATTTGTCAGACAAAATTTTTAATGGTTTTCGCATAGGAATTGAAATATTAATTTTAAACGGAATATTAACATTTTTAGGTTTATGGATGATATCAAAAAAACAATGAAGCCCTTTGTAAGAATCACTGAATCTCCTTCTGAGTATAGGCATTTGGAACAAAAGTCCACGTCCGAAATACTTAAAGATATTAATAATGAAGACAAAAAAGTCGCTTTGGCTGTGGAACAGGCATTGCCTCAAATAAATCTATTAGTAGATGCTATATATGAAAAACTATCTCAAGGAGGACGTTTGTTTTATATTGGCGCTGGCACAAGTGGTCGTTTAGGTGTATTGGATGCTTCAGAATGTCCACCCACATATGGTGTGCCTGCAGACCTAGTCATTGGGTTGATAGCGGGTGGAGACACAGCATTAAGAAAAGCTGTAGAAAATGCCGAAGATAGCCTTTATCAAGCATGGGAAGACCTAAAGATTTATAATATAGACCACAGGGATGTCCTTGTGGGTATCGCCGCTTCTGGCACTACACCCTATGTCATTCATGGCCTTCAAAAAGCTAAGGAAAAGGGCATCAAAACGGGGGGAATAACGTGCAATCCTGGGTCGCCCTTAGCCCAGGTCGCTGACTATCCTATCGAAGCAGCTGTGGGACCCGAATATGTCACAGGCAGCACAAGAATGAAGTCCGGCACGGCTCAAAAACTAATTTTAAATATGATATCTTCATGCGTTATGATAAAATTGGGCCGAGTGAAAGATAATAGAATGGTGGACATGCAATTGTCTAATGAAAAACTTGTAGATAGAGGCGCTAAAATGGTGGTGGAAAACACTACACTCTCCTACGACGAAGCCTATCAACTTTTAATTCAACAAGGTTCGGTCAGGGCCGCTATTGATTATTTTAAAGGCGGTGATCAGTAAACAAATTTAAGAGAGCGTAGTAATTTTTAAAAATTAGTCCTCTTTTTGGGTGTTTTAGATACCTTTTTAGTAATATTTCTGTTCTATAACAGTTACAAATATTCATTTATCAATGTCAAGTTCAATGAAAACATCTTTCAAGCCCATAATCTTATCTTTATTTCTCTTGATGGTAAGTATTTTAGGACATTCTCAGATTGTTTTGAGAGAAAACCTCAATAAGAAAGAAACCAAATTATTACTAAATGCTATCAAAGAAAGCCAGAAAAATAATTACAAAAAAAGTAATCAATTGTATCAAAAACTACTCAAATCTCAGCCACGATTTGCCGAGGGCAAAATGAGATTAGCGACCAATTTTTTTACACTTAAAGACTTTGCAAAATCTGAAAAACTCATATTAGAGATTTCTGAAGATTTCCCAGATTTCGACCCTGAAATTTATTATACATTAGCTAATGTTCAAGTTGAAATGAAAAAACACCTTGAAGCCGGTCAAAATTATCTCCTTTACAAAGATAAAATAGGAGTTCCTACAGATAAAACGATGAAAGCTGAAAGTTTGAGCAAAAATATGTTTTTTATAGATAATGCCTTAAAAAATCCTGTGCCATTCCAACCTCAAAACCCTGGTGCGGGCATCAATACAGAAATGTCTGAATATTTTCCTCGCCTCTCTATTGATGGTACTCAATTGTTTTTTACAAGAAATGTCAAATCTCCACAGCAGTTTATAGGCCAAGAAGACATATACTATTCTTTAAAAGACTCGATGGGTTGGGGCTTAGCTCAGCCGATGCCAGACATCAATACGGCTAGCAACGAAGGAGCGTTCACCCTCTCTGCCGATGGTAAATATTTGGTTTTTACTATTTGTGATAGATGGGACACAAATGGAGGCTGTGATTTATATTCCTCCTATTTAAAAAATGGAGAATGGTCTCAGGTAGTTAATATGGGTAAAACTGTCAACTCTGGAGCTTGGGACTCTCAACCAACACTATCTGCCGATGGAAAAACTATTATTTTTTCAAGTAATAGATTAGGTACTAATGGAGGCTCGGACTTATGGATTTCCCAAAGAGGAAAAAACAATGCGTGGACTATACCTACTAACTTAGGTAAAACCATAAATTCTAAAGGAGACGATGAAAGCCCCTTTTTACATCCAGATGGTAAAACACTTTATTTTAGATCCAATGGCCGGGTAGGCATGGGTGGTTTTGACATATTCTATTCCAAATTTAATGATACAACACAAATATGGAGCGAACCCAAAAATATTGGGTATCCTATTAATACCTATGGTCAAGATGGTGCTTTATCTGTATCTTTAGATGGCAAAACGGCATGGTATGCGACAGATATGAATCACACAACTGGCATCAAACAAAACAATTTAGATATTTATCACTTTGAATTACCTGCCGAAGCCCGTGCATTTCCCACCCTTTTTGTAAAAGGCATTGTAAGAGATGGTATATCCAAACTACCCTTGTCTGCGCCAATTATTTTGGTGGATTTAGCTTCTAATGACACTTTATATTCATTGATCTCTGATGAAAAAGGTCATTTTATTTCTACTATTACTTCAGGAAGAAACTATGCTTGCATTGTCTCCAAAAATGGATATTCTTATTACACTTACAATATGAATCTTGAAGAAAAGACAGCACTTTACAAACCTTACATTTTGAACATTGATTTATGGCCCATCGATAAAAGTGAAACTTTCGAGCCTCAATCTATTATTCTCAATAATATTTTTTTTAAATTTGCTTCTTATGAATTATTGGCAACTTCATACGCTGAAATTTCTCTCATTGTACAAATGATGACTGAAAATCCACACATAAACATACTGTTAACGGGTCATACAGACAACATTGGTAATGATGTGGATAACCTATTGCTTTCCGAAAATCGTGCACAAGCTGTCGCTGAAGCTATTATAAAAAAAGGAATAGAAGCCCACAGAATTAAAACCTCTGGCGCAGGATCTTCTCAACCTATAGCCGACAACTCTACGGAAGAAGGGCGACAAAAAAATCGGCGTACTGAAATGATAATCTCTAATGAGAACTAACCTATAAAATGACAAACGCTGGGCAAAAAGTAATTGAACAATGGTTTGCCTCGATAGGTTGGCAACCGCAAGTATTCCAAAAAGATACTTGGGAGGCCTATTCTGAAGGATATTCTGGCATAGTCAATGCGCCAACAGGTAGTGGCAAAACATATTCTCTTTTGTTGGCTGTCTTGTCCAATTACATAGATAAAAACCCTACAACCTACAAAAAATCTAGTTCAAATTTAGGCTTAAAATTGATTTGGGTAGCGCCTATAAAAGCTTTAGCTAAAGAGATTTTTATCTCTACTCAGCGCGCCCTTGAAGCTTTAGAAATATCCTGGACATGTGAAATCCGTACGGGTGATACTTCCACTACCACAAAAAAAAATCAACTTAAAAATCCACCCCAAATTCTTATCACCACACCAGAAAGTATTCATGTCATTATGACTTCCAAAGGATATTCTTTGTTTTATTCCCATTTGGAGTGTGTGGTCGTGGACGAATGGCACGAACTTATAGGTTCCAAAAGAGGTGTTCAAGTAGAATTAGCTCTCAGTAGGTTTAAAAGTTTAAATAATCATCTATTAGTATGGGGAATATCTGCGACTATTGGAAACATGACAGAGGCCATTGATGTTTTGTTGTATGGCATACCTTCCGAAAGAAGAAAAACTATAAAAGCGCACATAAAGAAAACCATAGAAGTGCATTCTATCATACCCTCCGAAATGGAAAAATATCCATGGGCGGGTCATTTGGGTATAAAATTAGCAAGCGATGTCTTAAAAATTATTCACAGCCATTCTACAACCCTTGTATTTACCAATACACGAGCCCAATGTGAAATATGGTATCAAAAACTGTTAGAATTGGATGATACTTTGGCAGGTCTTATCGCCATGCACCATGGATCTATCAGTAAAGATATTAGGGATTGGGTGGAAGAAGCCTTATATGAAGGCCGCTTAAAAGCCGTAGTTTGTACATCAAGTTTGGACTTAGGGGTTGATTTTAGGCCCGTAGATACTGTTATACAAATAGGTAGTCCAAAAGGAATTGCAAGGTTTTTGCAACGCGCTGGCAGAAGTGGGCATCAACCGGGTCAATCCAGTCATATTTGGTTTGTTCCTACACATGCGCTTGAATTAATTGAAGCCGCTGGCCTTCGTAATGCCATTGAAGACAATACTTTAGAAGAACGCCTGCCCTATATAAGATGCTTCGATGTATTAGTCCAATATCTTATGACATTAGCGGTCTCAGAAGGCTTTGACAAAGATAAAACTTATAATGAAGTAATAAACACCTATGCTTTTGCTTCAATCTCAAAACAAGAGTGGACCACTTTGTTGAATATGTTGTTGTATGGAAGTGATGCTCTAAAGGCCTACGACGAATATAAAAAAATAGAAATCAATGAAAATGGTCTTTTTGTAGTATTGGACAAAAGGCAAATTCTGAGGCATAAATTAAGCATAGGAACAATAGTTTCAGAAGGGATGGTCAATATCAAACTTCTTAAAGGAACTTATTTAGGAAGTGTAGAAGAGTGGTTTGTTTCGCAACTCAATATTGGGGACATATTTTGGTTTGCTGGGCGGGCGCTAGAACTTGTGCGCTTTAAAGATATGACAGCTCAAGTTGCTCTAAGTCCTAAAAAAACAGGTAAAATACCCTCTTACTTAGGTGGTCGGCTGCCTCTTAGTTCACAACTCTCAGCAGCGCTTCGGGAAAAAATATACCAATATATGGAAGGCACCATTTTAGATGTAGAAATAGAAAACCTTGACCCAATATTCAAAAAACAAATAGAAAATTCAGTGATACCTCTTAGAAATGAATTTTTGGTAGAATATTTTGAAACTAAAGAAGGTTTTCATTTGGTAATGTACCCTTTCGACGGTCGTAGTGTTCATGAAGGTATGGCTACGTTGATTGCCAAACGTATATCTATGATTCAACCCATTTCATTTACGATTGCTATGAATGACCTTGGGTTTGAACTCCTTTCAGATCAGCCTATTGATGTCCATAAAATAATAGTAAAAGATCTTTTTAGTATTAAAAATTTAAGTTCAGATATACAATCTAGTATCAATAGTGTAGAGTTGGCCAAAAGAAGATTTCGAGATATTGCAAGAATTTCCGGATTAATATTTTCTGGATATCCTGGAAAAATCAAAAAAGAAAGACATCTACAAGCTTCTAGTCAGTTAATATTTGATGTGTTTAAAGAGTACGAATCCAACAATATGCTTTTTCAACAAGCTTTTGATGAAGTCATGACTTTCCAATTGGAAGAAGGAAGATTGCGCCAGTGTCTTCAAAAAATTCAAACATCCAATATCATCATTTCTTTGCCCCGAAAACCCACTCCTTTTGCTTTTCCTCTTTTGGCCGACAGGCTAAGAGAAAAACTTTCTTCAGAAAAACTAGAAGATAGAATTAGAAAAATGATTGCAGACATTGAAAAATAAACAACCAATAATACTTTATAATTTGTGGTTATTTTAAAAAATTATTCAACTTCTCAAACCAATTAAGCAAGAAGACGTTATGACGCAGATTTTATTATAATTTTTCAATTCTTTCTTGTTGATTACGGTGTCTAAATTTTACTTTCTATTTCTCTTTGTCCTCACCAGTTGGGTATTAAACGCTCAAATAGCACCCTGTTTGGATGGAACTCAGGAGAGTTGCAAGTGTAATACAGCACCTGTCATTTGTTCCCCTGATGAGTTAGATGGAGTAATATTGCCGATGTCCACATTTAGGCATCCACAAGACGCTCCTAATCCATTATGTAATCGCCAAGGCGCACCAGACAACCCTTCGTGGGTAGGTTTTACTGCGTGGTGTGAAAATTTCTCTGTCAAACTGAAATTGGATAACTGTACGGGTATGTGCCAAAACAGAACACCTTGTAGGCCTGGTATATTTCCGTGCGGAATATTGGGCGGTCCTTGTTCTTTTGGTGTTCAAGTGGCTGTTTATGAAAGTTGTGACTTCAGACGAGCTGTAGCTTGCGATGTCAATGAGTGTCGTGAAAACGAAATTATATTCAATTTAGACAACTTAACGCCTGGCAACACATATTATTTTATGGTTGATGGTTGTAATGGTTCAGCTTGCGAAATTACTTTTGAAGTTTTAGAATTTTGTGGAAGACAAATTTTGCCACCATGGGAAAGCATTATTGAAGGTCCAACATCAATTTGTCAGGAAAACTTAGTCGATTATACAATTCCAGAATACAGTTTTGCTGATAATTACCACTGGTTCATCAATGGAGTAGAAGTTCTCATTACAAAAGACAATCGTTTTGGCACTACGTTTGATTCTGTAGGTACTTATGAATTATGTGTTGATATTAGTAGTGGAGATTGTGTATTTGTAGATGATCTTCCAAGTTCTATATGTCGAAACATCACAGTTTTTGATATTACCTTAGACTCACTTGTGGTCCAAAGCCCCGATTTTTGCCCCAATCAGCCTGTTTTTATTCAGTCTTTTCATTCTGTTGAAGATACTACTACTTTTAGTCAAATTTTGATATTGGACAGTGACCAAAATATAATTTTTAGCTC
>CAZBCV010000106.1:8231-10812 GCA_964490495.1 uncultured Aureispira sp.
TTTCGTGGAATTTTGAAGATGTTTGTGGTCGTAAGATTAGTCATCTTCAAATGATTGTTATTGCAGAACAAAGACCTTTAGAATTATATATTCCCGGCATTTTAAAGTCTTCAAGCCAACAAGGAAATAATAAATTTTTCATAGGCTCCAATAAAAATTTAAAACTAGATGAATTTAAGATATGGGACAGGTGGGGAAATATAGTTTTTGATGAAGAACATATTTTTACTAATGATATGGAAAAGGGCTGGAATGGAACATTTGGTGGTAAAAAAGTAGTTGAAGGTGTTTATATCTATTCTATCGTTCTAACTTTAAACGATGGCATCAAAAAGTATTTCCAAGGCAGTATCACTCTCATTCATTAGATTTAAACCTACTGCATAATTTTATTTAATTTCTAATCTCGTTAAATTCTTTATCTTTGCACAATGTTTGAAAAAGGAGCAATTTTATTCTGTTTAGTTTTTGGAGTGTTGTATGGCTTTAGTCAACAAATCATACTTGATGATAATTTTTCAGATTGGACTCAAGTGAGAGGAATATATTCTGACCCTAAAGATGATGGGAGAAATGGAGGCATAGATTTCACAGACATCCGAATTTCTAATGACCAAGACAGGATTTTTATATATTTTGATACACAACAAGAAATCAATATTCAATCTGATAATAGCCTAATACTCTATATGGACCTTGACAATAATGCCAATACTGGCTTGCGTATCAATGGTCTTGGTGCTGAATTGGTTTATGAATTGGGAAGAAGAAGTGGAAGTTTTTTCTTAGGAAGTTTCAATTTTAATATTAGGCATCAAAACATTGGTTTGGTCTCCAGTCCAACTGTTACCTCAGATAAATTTGAACTCTGTTTGTCAAGAAGAATTGTGTTAGGAAACACCATATTTAATGCCTCAAATCAAATTCGAGTCCAATTGGTGGACAATAATACAAACGGTGACAGAGCTCCAGATTTTAATGGTGGTTATCTCTATAATATGGACAATACTATCGTTTTTGAAAACGAATTAGAGACGTTATCCAAAGAATCCAATGACCTTGTCAGAGTATTGGCCTATAACGTATTGCGAGACAATCTACACGATCCCGCACTTTTTTCCGAATACAATAGAATTTTAAAGGCTATCCAACCTGATATTATAGGTTTTAGCGAAATATACAATCACACGTCAGCCCAAACAAGACTATTAGTAGAAAGAATACTTCCGTCAGAATTGGGCGGACAGTGGTATCACAGTAGTGTCTCTCCAGATATACATTTGATAAGTCGATACCCAATATTGCGCACACAAAGAATCAATGGCAATGGTGCTTTCGTATTGGATATGGGAGAAGGTAAAAATCTTTTGGTTATCGTGACTCATCTTCCTTGTTGTGAAAATGATGTAGGCCGTCAACAAGAAGTGGACAATATTATGTCCTTTTTGCGCAGTGTGAGGTTTGGAATTTCTTCACTTAATATACCTGTAAGAACGCCTTACATCATTATGGGGGATAAAAATTTTGTGGGAAATGCTCGTCAATTAAAAACATTAATTACGGGTGATATTTTCGATAACACCTCATTTGGTATTGATTATAAACCCGACTGGGACAATACTGATTTAGAAGATGCCATTCCTATGACTACGGGTTTGCCTATGTCTTATACATGGCCAGGTTCCACAAGTTCTTTTAGTGCTGGAAGATTAGATTATATTATTTATACGGGTTCTGAACTCACTTTGAAAAAAAGTTTTGCGCTTCAGTCCAGCAGTCTTTCTAGCCAAGTTTTGGATAAGTATAATATCAATATCAGCGATACAGATCGTGCCTCTGACCACTTACCACTCATTGGAGATTTCTCTTTGGGCCGTGAAGTATCCACCGCAGAAGAGCTGGCCATAAATAAAATGCCATTCTCAATGCGTAGAGAAGGTACCCAACTTATAGTAAACAGTGGACAATCCGGTGTGTTCCGAATAATTGATATTTCAGGAAGAGTTGTCACTGAAAAAAACAATATTTTTCCAAAAGATGATATTTATCTAGACATAAATACATTTGGGATATACATACTTCAATTTTACTCTAATGGTAATGTTTATTCATTAAAGCTATGGAATGGTGATTAATTCCTAATTTACAGATTACTATTAATTATAATATTGAATATAGTTGGTAAAAAATAACAAAGCCCATTGTGCCTGAATATTTTATTCAACCCAAAAAATGCAATTGAAAATTCCTACCTACTGATTAAATTTCAGTCAGTAAGGTATTCCGAAAGGAGCAAAAACATAGTGGTCCGTGGTAGTAATTATTATTTGTACAATTTGATGTGGGATATTAAAAATGATGCTAATGGTAGTTTCTATTTCAATAATCGACCTAATATGTTGGACCAAATTTTGGTGAACAAAAATATGATTAAAAAAGTATCCGATTTTCAAATTAAAGAAGATACGGTGAAAGTGGAGAAGTATCCTATCATGACAGATAATAGCTTGTATAAAAAGCCTATACCTTTTGGTGCCGTGGGGAAACCTCTCAATCATAAAGGGTTTAGTGATCATTTTCC
>CAZBCV010000107.1:0-10746 GCA_964490495.1 uncultured Aureispira sp.
TGTTTTTATATTTAGTAGTATGCCTTAATGAATGTGTGATTTTTCCTTTTTGATTATATAAAATTGCCTTACCTTTCTCCTGATTATATAAAAGTAATTGATTATTATCACTATGATAAACCTGAGAATATACATTAATATAATCCTCAGGAGCACTCAAAACGAAGTGTTTAAGGTTGTTTTTCCAATTAATAAATTCAATTTTTTGGGATGTGTTATAATTAAAATAGGAAATTGAAATATTATCACCCTTGATCAAATTTTTACTAGACCACCATGCAGATCCAGAAAAACTATATCTATTTTTTTCAGATCCTGTTATAAAATTAAAAGTTGAAGCCCCTTTGTAATTTTGAGTAGGATTAAAGGATATATCAATGTTTTCGAAGTCATTAAAATTCAAAATTTTAAGCCATGCTTTGTTATTATACTTTAATCTATTTTCTATCTCTATGTTATCCAGATTTATATTAAAAAAAACACCTTCATCTTCGTATTTCTCGCCAGTACCATATAGTAAGTATAGGTTATCATTTTTAATATATGTCTGTAATATTCGATTAGGATATGTACCTTCAGGAAAAAATGATTGTAATTCAAATAATGTTTCATTTGTAAGTGTTTCTAATGAAAAATAATTGAACTTTTGATGCTCAACAAAAATGTTACCCCATACATATCCTATACCATGATTAGGCGTAACACAAAAATCATGTATTGTAAATGGAGGCGTATATAAATATTCAAATTTTCGCTTAGATGGATAAAACCTGTAAAAAGTGTTTTTATCCTGAATAATAGTGTCGTATTCGTTAGCAACTGCCCCATAAAAAGTACCTGAGAGTTTATAGGGCTGTTGGGTTGTATCATACGGTACTATCCGTATAAAATCCCGTGTGATTATACATATTTCATTCCCTAGATCCAGAGTTAGAACATTAAATAAATCATCATCATATTCTCCAATAACAATTCCATTGCTTATTTTTGTATCTGCAGCAACCTCAAAACCTTTTTGTTCTTCCTTGCTGCATGAGGCAAGGAAGAACAAAATTATAAATAAAAAATTCATTTTAGTATTCATTTTAATTCGTTTTACATTGTTATCATTGCATTTAAAATATGGGGCAAAGATACAGCATATAATAATACAATTTTTACAATATTATATATTTTTATTAATAATTTGATGTAGAATTAATAAAAATATCCAATGATATTTATATTTAGAAACATATTATTTAATTTTAAATTTATTATTTAATTAAAACTAAAATTAGATGTTGGTCAAAAAAGTATAATCCGCTATTTTCTTAGTACTATAATGATGAATTAAGATATTTTGGCCCTTAATGGTTACATCCTCTTTTTCTCTTTTTCATAAACTATTCTTATCTTTGCATCCATTTTCATTCTCGTTTGTTTAGTATCTTCATTGTGTAAATTTTATTCATTCATGTCCAACTTTGCCTACACACAGGAGCAAAATCTCGTTCTCTCTTCCAATAAATCTTTAATCAATGTTGGATTTGATTATAAAGATATGGCCCTCTGCACTCTTATGCTTTTGGCTTATGACTCTTTTAAGTTAGGACAGAAAATATTGATTTATGCTCCGCTTCAGAAAGATAGAGATGACTTTAAACAATTACTCGAATCCATACATTTGGAGAGTCTGACTTTATTCATAGATTCAAAATCGGATATCTCTCAGCTCAAGTCAGCTTTTTTAGCAAGGCCTTCTTCAGAAAATTTCACTTTTGATTTTATTGACCACTCTGTTCAAAAGCTAAAACATCAACAACTTTCTCTTCAAACTCATAAGGCTATCGATCAAAAGTTTTTAGAAGTTTTAACTCAAGAAAGATGGCGTGAGATATTAGATAAATATGCACAACTTCCTCCACACACACATACATTATATCTCTACAATCATTTGTCTAAATATGATATACGTAAACAAGATTTTAAAAAAACCTTAGATATTGTCCGTTTGGCGATTGAAATCTATGATAAAAATTACGAGTTTGTGTCTATGGATTATACCCATATGGGAATAAAATCTTTATGGGTGGATGAGGTACATATAGATAGTACATTGAATGCCATCAAAGGCTTTAGAAGTACGGCTCAAGTACTCATTTTACAATACCATACTTCCCAAAAAAACATCATTGAACATCTCGACCATTTGGACAAAACTTGGCACAGTGATCAAACCCAACTCGTAGATAAAATTGACACCCTTTATAGGCTTTACTTAGATTTTGCTAAAAGCGATAAAAAAGGAAATTTTTTAACCTCTCTCTTTAGAAATGAAGCTGAAAACCCTTCTCAAAAACTTAAGCGAACTATTCAATCCTATTTTGATCATCTCATCAATGAATTAAAAAAGAAGAATTTTGTTGGGAAGCCACAGAGCAAGGATTTATTGATGGGATTAGACAATGATATCACTTCCATTAGACAATTTCTACATACATTTTCAGCACAATACTCTCAAAAGAATCAAGAGTATGTCCGACACATCAATAGGTTTAATTTTGTATATCCTCACCTTCAAGAACTCGAACAACAATTGTTAAATCTTTTTGATACCATCAATGATAAAGATATATTCAATACCCGACTAGAAGCCAATTCCATCAGTTTCATCAAACAAATGGAAAGCCTTGAGGCCCTCATCATTCAATTGGAAAAAACTATCAATGGCTTAGAAAAAAATATTTCTTATCTTAAATGGCACAGTTTCGTGAGCGGAATGAATGAATATCATCAGGTTTTGATAAAATCTCTACAGCGCATACCCCAAGCAGAGTGGGAAAGAGCCTTTTTATCTTATGGCTATTACTCAGTTTTAGCGTACCATCGATGGGATCCTATAGAAGAGGAATTGTACGACAGTTTTGAAGCTCTCAAAAAATTATCTGTAAATCACACCATCCATGAATTTCTAACAAAAAGTGATGAGAATTTAGAAAAATTAAAAAAGGAAAATCCAAATCTTTATCACTATCTATATAAAAACAAGCCACTGTCAGACTATTCTTCATGGAAATGGCTTTTAAAACAACATGCAGGACACATATCTGATTTTTTTCCTATTGTGGTGATAGACAGTCAAGATATAGAAGATATTTCTTCACATACTTTTGACACGCTCGTGGTATTTGATGCCCCCAATATCCATCCCAATATCTTACAATTGTGCCCAAAACTTATAACTTTCTGGAGGGAATTCGATGCTACATTGATGGATAACACATTAACTACCACTCATAAAGTCAATGTAAAAATCAATGAAGTACCTGTGAGTCAAAGGTTCGAACTTTGCCAATCTTTGACATCATTATTGGCTTCTATACACCAATGGCCTCGAGTGTTTACATTGAGAAATACATGCATACTCTCCTACGCCAGCTCATATATTGAAAAAGAAATAGTCAATGCACTTTATCATTCGGGTATTAAGTCAATGTCTATGAATGACAATCCCGTAGAATTACTTGAATCTGTAATGATAGATAGCACAGAAAATGTTGTTGTTATCCTTGAAGATAGCCTTTTTGTGCCTTATGATATTTGCCCCATCATAGAACAACAATTCATTAAAAAGAACTTAGAAAATGCTGGATTTGTGGTTTTAGATGTTTCTAGCCTACAACTTTTTGAACAAAGCGAAAAAACCATTGAAGACATAAAACAAACATTATTTCAATATCTCCAAAACAACTAAAACTTTTGCCTTTTGGACATTACAAAATACAACCTCAATATAGACTACTTAAGATATAAAGACAGTTTGAAAATGCGCAATATCAATGGCATGACTGAATTGTGGGATGGCGTGAGAAAAAAATATATACTTTTACAACCCGAGGAATTGCTCCGTCAACTCGTTGTGCAATGGTTTATTCATGATTTAAACTTAAGTTGTCATAAAATTCAAGTAGAAAAACAATTTAAAGTCAATGGCAGAATTAAAAGATTTGATATTGTCGTCTATGACTCTGATGTAAAGCCTTATATTCTAGTCGAGTGTAAATCGCACAATGAACCTATTGACCAAAAGGTATTTGACCAAATTTCGGTTTATCAAAGTGCAATAGCCGCCCCATACTTACTATTAACCAATGGCATTCATTCGTATCTGTTTACAAAAGACGAAACTTTACAAAAGTATATCTTTGAGCCCAGCCTCGAGAGACTTACTTCGTCTTTAAAAAAATGAAAACCCAAAGAAAAAATAGAAATTCTAATTCGCTACTATTGAGCGTTCTCTATCAATGTTTCTAATTGATTAAGAGATTGCATTCCGGATTGTCTCCAGATGATTTCACCATTTTTGTAAAGTATAAAGGTAGGAACGCCTTGAATCTTCATCTTTTCAGACAAAGCTTGATTTTTATCAACATCAATTTTGATAATTCGGGCTTTTTCTCCCACTTTTGATGCCAATTGCTCCAAAACAGGAGCCATCGCCTTACACGGACCACACCATGTAGCAGTAAAATCTACTAATGTTGGAATTTCACTTTTTATTATTTCTGAATACTTCATATCACATATTATTTAAAGGCACAAAGATAGATACAGTAATTAAATACAAAAGTGACAGATGTTACCCTCTAATTTGAAGAACTATAATAAAAGTACTAAAATTAAAAATTCACAAGTATCAATTATTTCACATATTGGCCCTTCTGATAATTTGGATTATTGCGCAATTCTCTGTATTTATTGAGTAATTTTTGGGCATTTTTGTCGTGGTCGTAATTATTTATGACAAAATTTTTGGCGTTTTCGCCCATTTGGTCTTTATCTATCTTGCCGTCGAGCACTTGACTGATTTGTTCAATAAACATCTGTGGATCATCAGCTACCATAAGCTCTTGGCCTTCCCTGGCATATATTCCTTCCTTTCCTAAAGTAGTAGTGAGCACCACCCTACCCAAGGCCATGCCCTCCAATATTTTTACCCGCATTCCACTTCCCGAAAACAATGGAACTATCATCATGCTATATTTTTTGACAAAATCAATTGCATCAGGTACTTCACCATGAATAATGACATTTTTGACATTGATATTTTGAATCCTTTCAGGCGTGTTTCTACCAGCTACATGAAGCTTAAGGTCAGGAAATCTTGTAGAAAGTTGTGGCCACACATGGGCTAAAAACCATTCAAGACCTTCTACATTCGGAATCCAATCCAACGCGCCTATGAAACATAAATCATTTGTTTCCTCAACTTCTTCGGTCTCTATATATTGTTTAATATCCAAACCTATAGGCGAAGACATTGCCCCGTTTTTATACCCCAAAGACTTGAATTTGTTCAAATCTCTCTCCGACACAGATATTAAATAGTCATACTGGTCCAAATGTGCAATCTCATAATTCTTTAACTTTTGAGTAAGATAATTGAGATATAACTTTTTGGGTAAAAACTTTGTATTTGAAGCTATCCTTTCCCATATCTCAAACTCTATGTTGTGAGCCCTCATGGTGATTATGGCATTGGAATATTGTTTGATGACGTCTATATAAGGTGTAAGATAGAGTGTTTCTAACTGGACTACATCATAATTATTGGACTTCAATAATTCTATAAGTTTGTTTTTGAAATCGTCGCAAACAAACCTACTGACATGATAAGATTCCTTAGTAAAAAGATTTTTGAAAGCGTCGTACAGTTTGATTTTGTTGTCAAGCTCTGTGACGTGAATTTCCGAATAATGATTAAAACTTCCAGGTAGTGCCGAAACATCAACAAAGTGCTTTGTTGTATTCATACTCAACAAAGAAACCTCACAACCTAAGTTATGTAAAGCCTTGCTTAGATATGTTACTGCAATAGATTCCCCATCTTTAAGTGGATAAGGAAACTTTTTACACAATTGGAGTATCTTCATTCGGTGCTATCTATCGGTTTATATTTTAAGTGTGCAAAGGTATGAAATAATTATAATTTACTAAACATTTTTAAAAAATCTTAATGGTTTTCTATCTCTTTTTTTATCTTTCTTAATTTCGATTACTGATTCCATACTCTATCTTATAATTAACTATTTTGTTTTTCTTTTATTGTAACATCTGTTAATATTTTATTAATTATTTTTATATAAATTAAATTTTATTACATAAATAATTGATTATGTATAGTATAAACATTGGCTTCAACTTGTTTTTCCTATGCAAATAAAAATATGGGTCAAATAATCATTTATTATATCAATGATATGATTAGCTTTGCACAATTGGAACATAAAAAACAAGAATGATCTCAGCAAAGAACATACATAAATCCTATGGTGACGTCCATGTCTTGAAAGGCATTACTTTAGGTATCGATCAAGGAGAAATAGTGAGTATAATTGGAAAATCCGGTGCTGGAAAAAGCACATTACTTCACATATTGGGCACATTAGATGTTTTGGACAATGGACATCTTATGATCAATAACATCTCAATTAACGATTTGAGCGAAAAAGAAATGGCAAAATTTAGAAATAAACATATAGGTTTTGTATTTCAATTTCATCATTTGCTTCAAGAGTTTTCAGCTTTAGAAAATGTATGTATTCCTGGCTTTTTATCAGAGACTGCCAAAAAAGAAGTTGAAAACAGAGCGAAAGAACTATTGGATTATCTTGGGTTAAAAGATAGGATTCATCACAAACCCAACCAACTTTCTGGAGGAGAAGCCCAAAGAGTGGCCATTGCTCGGGCTCTGATCAATAATCCCAATATTATTTTGGCTGATGAACCTACGGGAAATTTGGACAAAGAGAATTCTGAAATCCTTCACCAACTCTTACTCAAAGTCAGAAAAGATTTCAATAGTACTTTTGTGATAGTAACTCATAATGATGATCTGGCTAATCTCAGTGATAGAGTTGTACACATAGTAGATGGTGTAGTTCAATAATTCTTCTTTTTTTTACTCTCTATTTAATAAAAATAAAGTGGTAATTTTTAATCCATTAAGATAGAGATTTGCACTTTGGAAAATGCAGTTCCTAAAATTATACTTATTTGTTATAGACCTTTTTTGAATTGTACTAAAGGCAATAATACAACTATTCAAAACCTTAAGAAATAAAAAACTAAAGTATCTCTGAAAACTATGCTTTTGTCTTTTAATGTGGAATGGGTTAATTCCTTTTTACTAATAGTAACAATAAAAAAAGCATTTTTTATTAAATTTAGCCAAAAATCCTGCTAATTCCAAATTGAAATAATTTTGGAATTTTATACAAAAAATGATTTTTTTAAAAAAAATATTAAAAAAAACACTAAAATTACTCAAAAGAAATTAGGATTTTTATAATGTATTACTAATAACAAAGATAATAGATTAATAAAAACGAAAAAAGACAATATCTATATAAACTACTAAATATCAGCAATATATAAATAATTATGATGCGATAAGAAATATTTAAAATGTGGATAAAAAAAATACAAAAAAACTTTTGTAGGTTTAAAATATATCTATATTTGCACCACAATTTAATCCAGAACCCTCATACTCAATATATGGACAACAAAATTAAACGAGACGTTTCCCTAATTAACCTCGTCTCAGAATTTGAAAATGATTTTGACAATGGTAATGTAGGATACTTAGACGAAAAATCATTTTATCAAATTTTAGACTTTTACGAAGACGAATACTGTTTTGATAGAGCCTTAGAAGTTGTAGATATTGCTATTAATCAATATAAATACCGTTCGGAGTTTTATATTACTAAAGCAAGGCTTCAACTCAATACTCAAAAAGTCTCAGATTGCCTCAAAACCCTTGAGATTGTAGAAACGATAGCTCCTTATGAAAGAGAAATCAGCATAATTAAAATTAGAGCTTTAGCTATACTCAAAAAATTTAAAGAAGCCTTCCAAATCATTGACAATGTGCAAGACTTTTCTACAAAAAGCGAAAACGCAGAACTTTTAGTAGGTGAGTCTTACATCTATGAGTACATGAAGGATTACGCTAGAATGTACGAAACTTTAGCCAAAGCTGTCGAATTGGATTGTAAAAACGAAGAGGCTTTAGAACGAATATGGATGAGTGTTGAGTTATCAAGAAATTATAAATCTAGTGTCAGTTTACACAAAGAAATAGTCGAAAAAGATCCATATAATTATCAAGCTTGGTTTAATTTGGGCCATGGATATAGTTGTTTGAATAAATATGAATTAGCCATTGATGCTTTAGAATATTCATTTTTAGCCAATCCCAACTTTGAAAGTGCCTATCTAGATTGTGCTGAACTTTGTTTTCAAATAGGCCAATACGAAAAAGCTCTCGATATATTTATGGATGCTCAAAAAAGATTTGAGGCCAATCAAGAACTGTATGTAAATATTGCCAATTGCTTGATGGCAATTAAAGATATTCCACAAGCAAAACAATGGCTTATAAAATCTATCAAATATGATGGTTATAATGACGAAGCCTATTACCTTCTTGGCGAATGTTATTCTTTAGAAGGAACATGGTACAATGCCATCAACGCCTATCACAAAGCCATTGAACTTGATGACCGAAGAGAAGAATATTACTTAGGACTGGCCAAAGCTTATGTACAAGTTGAAGATTTTAATAAAGCAACCATCAATTTCCAATTGGCCACAGAAACGGGCCCCGAAGAATCTTTAGCATGGTGTCAGTATGTATTATTCCTATTGAAACTAAACCTTATTGACGAAGCCTTTATGGTTCTTGATGAATCTATGGATTACACCGCTGGTGCTGATTTAGATTGTTGTAGAGCCATAGCACATTTTAAAATTGGAGAAGAACAAGAATTTTACGATCTTCTTGACGAAGTGCTTCAAGATGACTTCTCCCTTCAGAAGATGTTATTTGAAATGTTGCCAGAACTCAGATTAAATTCACAAGTGACGGCGATGATAAAATATTATGAAGAAATTTAAGAGTTACTCTTTTTAATAACCAAGACTGAAGAGCATTTCTCATCTTTTTGAGAGTGCTCTTTTTTTTAATCTATTATTTCAATTGTCTTTGAAATATTCATTCTTTTAACACTATTATTAGACACTATATTAACATTGTTAATCATAAGGGATTGAGCTTGATTCAATCGTTCAAGGTCTTTTTTAGTTCTTTCATCTAGTTCATCACCCCGTACATTTGTAGATAACAAAAACATTCCTTGACCATTGGTAATTATTAAACCGAATTGTTGGACTTTTCCTTTGAGGTGCTCAGGATAGCCTTCTTCATACTTCATAATGAGCTTGCCCAATTGATTCAATTGGCTTCTTTTAATTTGTCCATTGACCTCTCCCTCAAATACTAGAATGGGTTCTGCCATAACTTTTAGAGTAGCTATCTTAATGTCACAAACTATCTTTTTATGATAAAGCTTAAACTTTATCTCTTCGTCAGTCTGTTGTGGCATGTAAATATATGTCGTATCATTTATTTTCCGCAAAGTTCCAATATTGACCTTGAGATGTACGTCTTCGGCCTCAGCTCCATTGAGATTAATGGCTATTTTATTTTCAGCACCTATATACATTACATCATTGTCCAATAGAATAGAAGGGATAGACAACAAGTTCATCAAGTTAAAAAACACAATTATAATAAACATTTACAATTAGTTATATTTAAAAAGTTATGTAATAACGAAAAGTGTACCACAATTGTTTCAATAATGACTCAAGCAGATACAATATTAAACCAATAAAGAGCCTTTTTTATTCTTCCATTATTAAATATTTCTCAAAATTGATGTGATTGGTTTTAGTTGAACTAATTATTGTATGTCAACACTTTATGAATAATGAAACGGTATATTAAGTTTCAACTCTTTAAAGTACTCGGGCGTCACACGGACCAAAACCGACTCTTATTCCCTCTTTCTCGCACCAACCGCGCATTTTGACGGTATCACCATCCAAAATAAATTTACGCTCTGTGCCATCTGGCATACTGACGGGTTTTGTCCCTTTCCAACATATCTCCAACATAGACCCATAGGAATCAGGTGTAGGTCCACTGATGGTCCCTGATGCCAATAAGTCTCCCACTCTCACATTGCAACCATTGACGGTGTGATGGGCCAATTGCTGACACATATTCCAATACATGTACTTAAAATTAGACGTACATACTCTTTGGGCATCACCATGAGGCGTCTCTATATCTACACTAAGATGAATATCATAATTTTTTGGTCCTTCATATTTGAGATAAGGGAGTACTTCAGGGTCTTGAACCGGCCCATTTATCCTAAATGGTTCTAAGGCTTCGAGCGTGACTATCCATGGTGAAATTGTAGAGGCAAAGTTTTTTGCTAAAAAAGGGCCTAAGGGAACATATTCCCATTTTTGGATGTCGCGTGCAGACCAATCATTGAAAAGCATGAGACCAAAGATATAATCTTCAGCATTTTCAGTAGAAATAGTTGAGCCCATTTTGGTATCTTTGCCTATCACAAATCCCATTTCCAATTCAAAATCCAACATTTTGGAGGGCCCAAATATAGGCGATGTGGCATCATTAGGTAAGGTCTGTCCCGATGGTCTGTGAATGGGCACTCCAGAAGGTATTATTGAAGAAGCTCTCCCATGATACCCCACAGGTAAATGCAGCCAATTGGGCAACAAAGCATTGGTCGGATCTCGAAACATCATACCGACATTAGTGGCGTGTTCTTTACTGCTATAAAAGTCAGTGTAATCTCCTATTTGGATAGGCAGTAGCAT
>CAZBCV010000108.1:0-10625 GCA_964490495.1 uncultured Aureispira sp.
AACCCTTAAAAAAATCAATTACTTTTAGACCTAGTCTTGCTCCTTCATATGCTCTGCCGCAGCGTCCAACTCATCATAGAAATCTTGCCCTTTTTCTCTGATGATGGCCTCTTTTACAAATTTGTAAATAGGTACTTTTTCTCTATCACCTTTGGTGCAAGCCGCAGAACATATATCCCATCTGTCATAATTCCATGCTTCAAAACCTGAAATCTCATTTTTTGTAATTCTCACAGGATAGAGGTGACAGGATATCGGTTTTTTAAATGGTATTTTTCCTTCATAATAAGTTTTTTCAATCCCACATATAGCAATACCTATTTCGTTGGTAGTCAAAAATATGCAAGCTCCATCGTCGTGACACGTAGTACCCCAAACTTTAGGTTCCTTGTAGTAAGTAAAACCTGTTTCAGTATTTAATATATTTTTAGATCTTTCGGGCAGATTTTCCTTAATTATAGCCAAATATTGAGTGATAGTGGCCATTTCATCTGCTTTCAATGGTGCACCATAATCACCTTCTGTACAGCAGGCTCCTTTGCAGGCATTGAGATCACAGACAAAATTTTCTTCTACTATATCCAAACTTATTAAGGTATCTTTTATGACAAGCATTTTATTGGTTTTAGCATTTTAGATATAATTTTAAACTTTCCAAATCTTTAATAGTAAGCGTTTTTCTATCAAACTCTATAATAGACTTTTCTTTAAGTTCATTGAGTAGTAATGTCACTGTTTGTCGTGATGTGGACACCCAATTTGCAATGGATTGATGTGTTTGCATGTTGGGTACGATATAGACATTATCATTTTTTATTCCCGTTTCTTCAAGCGAATTAAGTAAAAATTCAATAATTCTAGTTTTTGTATCTTTGTACAATACAGACTCAAGTCTATCTTGTACCTCTTTTTTTCTTTTTAAAATCATTTGCATCATAAATATATTCAAGTCGGGAAATTTATGAGTTAACTCCAACCATACTGCGGTAGGAATGACTGCAATCTTAGCTTCATCTGCGACTATGGCAAAATCTTTGGTCGTTTTGTCACTGTGCAGTGCGTTTTCACCAAAAAATTCCCCAACTGAAACTTTCGAAGTTAAAGTTTCTTTTTCTTCAATATACATTCCTAGATGTACTTCACCTTTTATAAGGTAATATATATGTGAGCCTACAAGTTCATTTAGAAATATGTAGGCATTTTTTTTGAATTTGAAAGTATAGGTTTTGAAAACATCTTCTATTTTTTTGTTTTCTTTGAGAAAATCTGTCATAAAGTTTTCAAATTTCTGCATTATTTACCTTTTACATTTTAGTGATTGTATCAAATTTCTGAATCTAACTTTAAACCTAAAGTTTGAGTCAAAAGACCAAGGGATTTGTTTTTTTCTAACATATGCATGTATTTTTCACGTTGTGTCATGGCTTGAATAGGTTTTTGGTCTTCAAAATCTGGAAAAGCAGTGCTATCTACCATAATATCTAACTTCAAGTCAGATGCACCCAATTCTTCCCTTAGTCTGTCAATAAGTGCGGATTCGTGCAATATGATATCTTTAGTAACTTGTGCAGGCACTTTAGCAAATATAGTTAAATTTGAATAGTCCAATATGGCCATTTTTAAGGCTGTTTGAACACTTTTTGAGGGATTGTTTTGAGTAAAATCTTCCCATATCTCGGAGACGGAATCGAGATTTAGGTTTTCTCTGTTTTTTGCTTTAGATATTTCTGCTTCCTTTATTTGAGCTCTAATAGCTGACAAATTGGTGATTTTAAGGGCATCTGGAGTTGGAGCTGAAACACTGCTGCTTTGATGAACCGGCGCCTGTGTATGTATTTCTGAAGGTTTTGCCAAATTAGAAACGGCTTCCTCCGGTTTTGCCTCTGAAGGGCTGTTTTTAGTACTGTCTTTACTAAAAGATTGATTGTCAGTTATTTGATGAGTACTTAAACTTAAGTTTTCGTTACCAACTTTAGTTTTTTTTTCCTGTGAATCCTCACTGCCCCCAAAAATATCCACCTCTTTAGCTTTGCTTAAAAATGTAATTTTACTTAAAGCTACTTCTACTTGAAGCCTTTTGTTTTTAGACCGTGGTAGGTTGATATCCGTTTGATTAAGTATATTTAATCCTGAAAGCAAATATCCTGAATTAGCTAAGCTGGCCTGATGATAATATCTCTTTTTAAGTTCGTCACTTCCTTCCAAAATTTTGAGGGTAGCTGGAATACGTGCAATGAGTAAATCTCTAAAATGCTCAGCTAATCCTACCACAAAGTGTTCTGGATCAAATCCTTGTTTGACCACCTCATCCAATAAAAGAAATACTTGCCCCACATCTTGCCGAATCATGGCGTCGGTGATTTTGAAATAATATTCATAATCCAATAGATTGAGATTGGCCACGACATCTTTGTAAGTAATAATGTTTGATTCAATAGAACTTTTTATTTTATCAAAAATGGTCAAAGCGTCTCGCATGGCGCCATCGGCTTTCACGGCTATTGTGTGGAGTGCTTCTTCTTCTGCCTGTATGTTTTCTTGTTCACAGATTTTTTGTAGTTGAACCACAGCATCAGAAATCTGAATGCGTCTGAAATCAAAAATCTGACATCTGGAAAGTATAGTAGGTATGATTTTATGCTTTTCGGTAGTTGCTAATATAAAAATAGCGTGCGCTGGTGGTTCTTCAAGTGTTTTGAGAAAAGCATTGAATGCCGCCGATGATAGCATATGAACCTCATCAATAATAAAGACTTTATATTTTCCTTGTTGTGGTTGAATTCTTACTTGATCAATCAAAGTTCTTATATTTTCAACACTATTATTAGACGCCGCATCCAATTCGAAAATATTAAAAGAAGCATTGTCATTGAAGGAAGTACAAGAAGTACATTGATTGCAGGCTTGGACTTTGTTGATGGGGTTTTCACAATTGATTATCTTAGCAAGTATCCTTGCACAGGTTGTTTTTCCTACTCCTCTAGGGCCTGTAAATAAAAAAGCGTGTGCTAAATGATCAGTTTGTAAAGCATTTTTTAATGTTTTGGCTACATGGTCCTGACCAATAACTTCATCAAAAGAAGTAGGGCGATATTTTCTGGCGGATACTATAAATTGACTCATAATGTGGAATATAACCACAAAGATAGAGGTTTTGTTGGGAAATATTAAAAATTATTTTTTTCACAGTTATCCACAGCTTTAATTTTAAATTTGGGAACTTTGCATTTTGAAATTTGTTTAGCTTCAATGAATATGGAGAATTGTGTTTTTGTCATTTTTTGTAAAATCCCATTATCCATACTCCATTACAAACATAAAATTGAGATATGCCTGTAAAATGGTACCACGGCCAGATAAAAAAAATAGAAAATCTAAGTGACTCTACTAGACATTTTTTAGTTGAAATATTGGACAACGAAGAGGTTTTTGACTTTTTACCTGGTCAATTCATCACCATGGATTTGCCCGTAGGAGACAAAAGATTGCAGCGGTGGCGAAGCTATTCTATTGCAAATGGCCCAAATAAATCCAATATTTTAGAGTTTTGTATCGTCAAACTTGAAGGCGGGTTAGGCACAAGCTATCTTTTTGATACCGCAAATGTAGGCGAAATCATAAAATTTAAAGGTCCTGATGGAGGATTTGTACTTCCCAAAAACCTTGATAAAGAAATTGTAATGATTGCTACCGGCACAGGGTTAGCTCCTTTCAGAAGTATGTTGCAATATATAGACGCACATAGTTTGCAGTTCAGACATATTCATTTAATATTTGGCACAAGAACAAAAGATCACATTCTTTACGAAAAAGAAATGCAGGCATTAAGCCTAAAATACGATAATTTTAAATATTCTGTAGCCTTATCAAGAGACATGGGAAATGGATATTATAATGGATATGTTCATTCTATATATATGAACGAATACAGTCAACTTTCATCCGATAGGTTATTTATGCTCTGTGGTTGGTCAAATATGATAGACGAAGCCGTTGCTAATCTCATCATAAATATGGGTTATGACAAATCTCAAATTATTTATGAACTTTATGGATAATCACTTTATTATCAAAAACAATATTGTCAGAAGGATCGTTGTTTGTAGGCTGGAGGACTTACTAAAAAATTAATTTCCTTTAGACCCATTTTGACTTTAGGGTTTAATGCACAAAATTCAAACGAACAAAAAAAATGTCAATTTATATTCACGACACATTAAATTTCCTAAATAAACTCACACTAAGAAGATGTATTAATATACTGAAATTATATACATCTTATCAATTGACCAAATGGGTCAAAAAGCCTATTCAATGGGGTTTACCCATGACTATTTCAATAGAACCCACAACAGCTTGCAATCTCAGATGCCCTGAATGTCCTTCGGGTTTGAGAAGTTTCACGAGAGAAACTGGAAATCTTAAATCAGATTTTTTTCGCCAAATAATAGATAGTTTGCATAAAAACCTCACTTATTTAATTTTCTATTTTCAAGGTGAACCCTACATCAATCCCGATTTTTTAAACATGGTCGAATATGCATCTTCCAAAGGAATATATACAATTACCTCTACAAATGGACATTTTTTGAATAAATCAAACGCTCAAAAAACCATCGAATCAGGTCTTGATAGAATTATTATATCAGTTGATGGCACTACACAGGAAGTGTATGAAAATTATAGGAAAGAAGGAAAATTAGAAACTGTAATTCAAGGAGCACGCAATCTTGTTCAAGCCAAAAAAGAAGCCAACTCCAAAACACCTCATATAATTTTTCAATTTCTCGTAGTAAAACCCAATGAACATCAAATACCAGAAATATATAACTTAGCTAAAGAAATTGGTGTGGATGAAGTCAAACTTAAAACCGCTCAAGTCTATGACTACGAACATGGCAACGAACTCATTCCCACACTTAAAAAATATTCAAGATACTCTCAAAACCCTGATGGGACGTGGCGTGTAAAAAACCAATTGCTCAACCATTGCTGGAAATTATGGCATGCGTGTGTCATCACATGGGATGGGATGGTAGTCCCTTGTTGCTTTGACAAAGACGCAGTGCACAGACTGGGAGACTTAAAAACATCACATTTTAAAGATATATGGAAGGGAAGTAAGTATGCTCAATTTAGGAATATGCTTTTAAAAGGCCGTGACAAAATAGATATTTGTACAAATTGCACAGAGGGTTGTAAAGTCTGGGCAGATTAAGAATGTATTAATTATTGGTTAATGCCACGAAATACGCTCTATCAACTTGCTACATTAGTTTAACTTTGCAAGAATATTTCAACACACAAAAATATTATAAAAATGAAAATATTGGTTAATGATGGTATAGAAGACATTGGTAAAAAAATGCTTGAAGAAGCAGGTTTTACAGTACAAACTGATAAAATTGAGCAAGAAGACTTGATGCACAGACTCAATGAATTTGATGCTATCTGTGTGAGAAGTGCTACAAAAGTTCGTAAAGAATTGATCGATGCTTGTCCCAATCTTAAAGCCATAGGAAGAGGCGGTGTAGGCTTAGACAATATTGATGTGGACTATGCAAAATCAAAAAATATAGCCGTCATCAATACACCGGCAGCTTCTTCAAGATCAGTTGCTGAGTTAGCTATGGGTCATATTTTAAGTTTATCCCGATTTATTTACCAATCTAATAAGGCCATGCCAACGGTGGGAAGAACTGAGTTCAATACACTCAAAAAAAATTATGCTAAAGGAATTGAACTTGAAAACAAGACCTTAGGTATCATTGGTTTTGGACGAATAGGACAAGAAATGGCTCGTGTAGGCTTAGGTTTAGGAATGAATATTTTGGCAGTTGACCCTTACATAAGTGAAGGTAAAGTATTGTTAGGCCCTTCTGCTATGGGTGTCGAGGTAACTATTAAAACAGTAAAAATGCAAGACATGCTTGAAGACGCTGATTTCATTTCTTTACATACGCCGTCGGTAGGCCAACCTATCATTGGTTCTGATGAATTCAGCAAAATGAAAGATGGAGTTATCCTTGTAAATTGTAGTAGAGGAGGCATAGTAGATGAAGATGCATTACTCGATGCACTCAACTCTGGAAAATTAGCCGCTGCTGGATTAGATGTATTTACCAATGAACCTACACCTCGAGAAGATATTTTAGCCCATCCTAAAATTTCATTAACTCCACATATAGGTGCTTCCACAGACGAAGCTCAGGAAAAAATTGGTTCTGAACTGGCCTCTAAACTGATTGCCGCATTAAAATGATTTTCTTTATAGTCATGGCTGAATGTCATATTCAATATAGGTTATGAAAATGCATTAAATAACTTTAATACCGAAGGCCACAATAGTATTCCTTTAAAAATAGCCGATTGTAAAAAACAAAAATTTACAATTGGCTATTTTTTTTTATTTAAAAGCAAAATGTCTTTCTTTCTTTTTATTCATTAATAATTAATTGATAATCAATAAAATATATACAAAATCCAAAATAGTATTTTGACTAAACAATAAGGTATAAGAAAAAATTATGAAGAAATAAGCACATTTTGTTTAAGTTCATTTGTCTATATGTTAAACAAAACGTATCTTTGCAGTAAAATAACAATATATGTCAACAATAGAGTTTAACCAAAATTTGAATTTCCTTACAGATTCACTCAATGCTTTTGCCTATAGTCTTACAAAAAACATGGAAGATGCTCGTGACTTGTATCAAGAAACCGCTTTTAGAGCACTTAATAATAAAGAAAAATTTAGACCGGAGACTAATTTTAAGGCATGGACATTCACTATAATGAAAAATATTTTTATCAACAATTATAGAAAGAAAGTCAAGTCAAATACATTTTTAGATTCCACTGATAATAGTTTTTTTATTGATGGCAGTCTAAATAACAGCTACCACAATGAAGGAGCAAAAAATATACTTATGTCAGAACTCGGAAGTATGATTAATGAGCTTGAAGACAACATAAGAATACCGTTTAAATTACATCATGATGGTTATAAATATAACGAAATTTCGGAAATGTTTGATTTACCTTTAGGAACTGTAAAGAGTAGAATATTTTTTGCCAGGAAAGAATTAAAAGACAAAATAAATAAAAGATATGGTGATTACAGCACTGTAAAATCCATGATTGCATAAGGTAGTTTTTTTAGCTTGATCTCTATTTGGATTCATTCTACAATGAGTAACATACTCGTATGATAGGGTAAATAATTTGAGCGTATTTACAGTACAAATTAGTTTTATGAGTGGAGAGTATAACGCTTGTGTGCAGATATTTTTTAAAAAAATAAATTAATTTCTGTAAAAAGACAAAATTTTATTTTCTTTAGAAACCCTTGAAAATCAATACTTTATCGATTTAATGATAAATTTTATAATTTATTTAACACAAAAACTCGATAAAAAACTTGTTGAATGTTGAACAAATATACTACATTTGTTGCAACAAAAATAAAAAGCATGTCCACATTAGAATTCGACAAGAAATTTGAGGGGTTGACTGATTCATTGAATGCTTTTGCGTATAACCTTACTAAAAACTCGGAAGACGCTAGAGACTTATACCAAGAGACTGCTATTAGGGCTATCACAAATAGGGATAAATTCAGACCAGACACAAATTTTAAAGCTTGGACTTTTACGATAATGAAAAATATTTTTATCAATAATTACCGTAAAAAAATCAAAGCCAATACAATAATTGATAGTACTGATAACCTATTTTTTATTAATTCTGGAGGTTCATTAATTGAAAATGATGCCACTAGAAATATATTGATAAAAGAGCTCCACAAAATGATAGACGCTCTAGATGATAGTATAAGAATACCCTTCGTGATGCACTTTGAAGGGTATAAATATCAAGAAATAGCAGATACATTTGAGTTGCCACTTGGTACCGTAAAAAGCAGAATATTTTTTGCTCGTAAGGCACTCAAAGACAAAATCAAAGAAAGTTATGGTGATTACCACCTCGTAAGGTCAATGTCAGCCTAAAATAAAAAAGCCTCCAAAACAACTGGAGGCTTTTTTATTATACTTTATACTCAACCATTCGATAAAATTAATTACCCGTATATAGTTAAGTAACAAAAGTGCCCAATGTTATGACTTAAAGTTTGTTTCTTTGTACTTTAAATACTATTTTCATTATGGCAGAAAAAAAGAAAATATGGAACGAGTGGTCTTTCGTCATTATGGCATCACTCACATTAGGATTAGCACCATTTTTTCCAGAACCTCACATTTGGGGTAAAATCCGCTGGATATTAGGTGGCGCTAAAGGAATGCAGCTCATTGATTGGGGAGATTTTATAATGCATTCGATTCCTTGGGTTTTATTGATAAGGCTGGGATTGATAAGTATATTTCAGAAAAAAGCAGAGTGATGGATTGAGACAATTATAACGATCGTAAGATTATTAAATAAAATTGATGGTATGACTCAATGTAAAATAAAGTAAAAAAAAATCAAAGTATTGTTTAAAAACAACTACATAAAACGAAAAAAGCCTGAATTTCTTCAGGCTTTTTTTGTTGACCCACTAGGACTCGAACCTAGAATGACGGTACCAAAAACCGGAGTGTTACCATTACACCATGGGTCAATTCTCCAATTGAGGCCGCAAAGATACTAATCTTTCAGATTTCTATCAAAAAAAATTTAGAAAAAAATTATCTTTTTTTAATTTTAACCTATAAGGTCTTGATATGAAGCCACATCTAATAAATCATTGACTTCTTCTATATTCGTTAATTTTACTTTGACTATCCATCCAGCTTCATAAGGATCTTCATTAATTATTCCTGGATTATCGTTTTCTGATTCGTCCAATTCTGGATTAAACTCAACGATTTCACCACTCACTGGCATAAACAAATCAGATGTTGTTTTCACTGCTTCTACTGTTCCAAAGACTTCATCTTTATTGAGTGTTTGGCCTACTGTATCTACTTCAACATATACTATTTCTCCCAATTCGCTTTGGGCAAAGTCCGTAATGCCTATGTAAGCATATTCGCCGTCTATCTTGAGCCATTCGTGCTCTTTAGTGTATTTTAAGTTGCTTGGAAAATTCATTTTTATGATTTAATTTTGTTTGACTAAATTTTTTAACCATTCGGTAGTAACAGATTTGGGTCTTTCTAAAGGTAAACCTAAAGCTCTGGACCAACATTGGGCCGCACAAACACCCAAAGCTCTTGATACTCCAAATAATACTGTATAATAATTATACTCCTTCAAGCCATAATGTACGAGCAATGCGCCTGAGTGGGCATCCACATTTGGCCATGGGTTTTTCACCTTGCCTAATTCGCCTAAAACAACGGGTACTATATCAAACAAATCCCAAACTATTTGGACAATAGGGTCGTCTTTAATATTTTGTTTGGCAAAAAGCATTTGAGCTGTAAATCTTGGGTCTGGTTGTCTCAATACAGCGTGTCCATATCCTGGCACAACTTTTCCGCTTTCTAGAGTATCCAACACGTATTGTTTAATTTGTTCAGGTGTAGGACTGTTTGTGCCCAACTCTTCTACCATCTCAAATATCCATTTGATTACTTCTTGATTGGCCAAGCCATGCAATGGACCTGCCAACGCATTCATACATGCACTGAAAGAATAATAAGCATCGCTCAATGTAGAACCCACAAGATGCATAGTGTGTGCCGAAGCATTCCCGCCTTCATGATCAGCATGAATGGTTAAATACAATCTCATTAGAGCCTTAAAGTCTGGGTTTGTGTAGCCTAACATTTGTGCATAATTGCCTCCCCAATCCAATGTTTTGTCGGAAGCGATATGGTCTCCTTGATAAAAAGTCCTTCTATATATGTAGGCTGCAACTACCGGCAATTTAGCTATAAGATTCATACAATCTTCATATGTAGCATCCCAATAGTCATTTTTACTCATTCCCTCCTCATACTTCTGCGCAAACACGCTTTCGTTCTGCATAGCCAAAATTGCCATACTAAATTGGGTCATGGGATGGGTATCCACAGACAATGAATCTAAGGCTTTGAAAACATACTGTGGTACGTCACTTCTCCTAGCCCATTCGTTCGATAACCACTTGACATCATCTTCTGTAGGTATTTCATCGGCTAGCATCAACCAAAACAATCCCTCAGGAAGGGGCTCTTTACCATTCGGTATTCTAGGCAAAAGTTCACGCAATTGAGGAATGTTGTAGCCTCTAAATCTTATTCCTTCTTCAGCATCTAGTGATGATGTATCCCATAGCATGCTTTTTAGACCGCGCATTCCACCGATAACTTGTTCTAGCTTAATATCTCCAACGTGTACGTCACCATGGTTTTTTGTCAGGTTCTTCACTTCTTCCTTCAGAACAAGTGATTTTTGATAAAATTTTTCTTTTAATCTATCCATTTGTTTGGGTATTTATGTTTACGGGTAAAAATTTAAATTTAGAAATGTTAAAAAACTCATTTTAAAACTTAACTCATTGATTACAATATGTTAATATATATAATAAAAATGATTTAATTCTTCTTTCACAAATCTTGCGCTAAATTATGAATAATAATTTTATTTTTTCATTCTTATTTAAGAAATTTATCTTTTTTAAGTAAAATAATTATTTT
>CAZBCV010000109.1:0-10622 GCA_964490495.1 uncultured Aureispira sp.
TTAAAATTTCTTGTCTTTATAGAATTGATAACTACAATTTTTATTGGCTTCTTTCAAGATTGTATTGAATGTTTTCTTATCTGCAGGATGATCTTTAAGTATTTCGTTATGGTGTATTATTAGGATTCTATAATCTTCGGTGAAAGGTAAGTCATTGATAACTTCTTCAAATGAATCCCAATTGGACCCAAAATAGTCTGGAAACTGTAGTTCATCAGAAAATGTCTCGAAAAGACTCTCTTTGTCGGTGCAATCAAGACCGTCTATAATGATGAGTGGGTTCATATTTTATATTTTTAGGTATTATTTTAAAACAACAATTTTGTAATGACTAATAAGAGCATTTTCGGATCGAAGTGTAAGTAAATAAATACCCGAATCCAAATCTGATATGTTTATTTCATGGCGATTGTTTAAGTAAAAAATTTTGTCTTTTAATTTTATGGGTTGACCATCGATTGTGCTTAATGTTATGCTATTATCTGTTGCAACCCATCCACCTAAATCTACAAAAAGTATATTTTTTGCAGGGTTAGGAAATACTTTGATTTTATCTTTTGTTTCTATTGTTCTATTGGAACATAAAGTTTTAATAGTGTCTCTGACAAATTCTGCGGATGACACATTGTCGCACACCGAATAGTATCTATATTCATAAATTGTGCAGGCCTTCAAATTATCCAACCATAATGTATCTTGCATAAAATAGGTTTGCCAGGTATCATCTCCTTGTGCTCTAAAGTCAATTCGTACTGAATCTACATCTTCTGAAGAGGCAAGAAGTCTGAAAGTTAAAGTTTGTGTGGTTTTGGTGATTGTATCCAATACTACGTTTCCAAGACACGGAGGCCCTATGAATACACAATAATCCTCAACTTCTCCATAGTCAAATCCTAATACATCGCAAGGTCCTTTAAATGAATCAAAACTTAATATGGCACGCATGGAAGTATATCCACCTAAGGCTTCAATTGGGATTTCCACATCGCCAGTAAAAATGTTTGTATTGGGACCTTGATTGAAAACCTCTTCTGTTTCTTCATATATTCCATTTTGATTAAAATCTATGTACAGTTTAAAATATTCGGTAAATGCATCGTTTTTGTAACCTACTTCTACAATTAATGGGTAAGACATTCCTTGGTTGAGTCTGATTTGGTTAAAACCAAAAAAGTGTGCATATCCATTGGGTTCGTTTTTTGTATTATTGAGATATTCTCCTATTTGAAGAGATTGAATCCACTCCTGAGAGTTATCTTTTCGACCCAACTGACAATATTGGTTTTCAGTGCAAGGCCCACAAGGTGTACTTAAAATGAAGCTTTCACTTTTAGGAGAAATATTATTGTGTTTGAGACATTGAGCTTGTATTGTCAATTTTACGGTTTGGCATTCGAACAATTGAGCCCATTGAAACTCTTTGGAGGATATGAGTGTGTCCAATACTGTGCCATTATTGATGGAGTAGGTTATATTGTAAACAGCATTTTCTGCGTGATTGAGCAAAATTCCTATTTTATCTTCTTCAATATCCACTTGGTCAATTTCTGGAAGAGAACAACATCCTTCGGTTCTGAAAAACTTTGAATATCCAAATTCGCCCGATAAAAAACCACAGATGGCTCCCCATTGAATTTCGTATTCTTCACAAAACTCTAGATCCATAATTTCGAATCCATTCTTAACACCACTGATTGTCGTCCAATTGGATTCACTGGATTTTCGATATCGTACAGCAATATCTCCGCCAGCATCAAAAGGCCAGCGAATAATCGTTGAACTGTCGGAAGATTGTAGGATTAAGCCTGCGGGAGGTGAACACCCTTCACAGAGTAACATGAGGTTAGAAAGGGCATTAAAGGCATTGACTCTGCCACCTGTTGTAGTGATTTGTTCAAGTGTAGGATTGGCTTCTGTGCCTAAAAGCAACATATCTTTTACCAACAAAGCTGCTAATTGTGGCTCAGCATAGATGACTGAGTCAAAAACTGCACATGGAGCAGAATACATCAATGCAGCGAGACCAGCAACATGTGGAGTCGCTCCCGAGGTTCCTCCAAAGGCACCATAAGATGATCTTGTGACTGTATAAGTTTGATGACCAAAAGCACCTAAATCAACAGATTTTTTGCCAAACGCAGAACCTCCACCTCCTTCGTGTCTAATATCTTGTCTATTGACATTGGTCACTATGATTAAGAATTCACTATCGCAAGTGCTCGGCATGTCGCCCACTTCATCAACATCTACATTGCTATTGGATGTAGCTGCAACGTTGAGCACACCTATACTTCCCAACGCATCATACATCCGACACCAAAGTTGAGCTTCGTCTGCAAATAGTTCGTCAGCACCCCATGAAGCATTAGTTACAGTGATGAAGGCGCCTTTTTGGCCTTGGGTCTCATTCCATAATTGGCGCATTTTATACACATAGCCATAAGAGGCTAAGGCCCGAGCTTCCGACGCTTCACCATAGTCAATGGCAAGTAATTTAATATTCCAATTCACACCCGACACACCTTCATTATTATTTCCTACGGCCCCAATTATTCCTGCCACGGGGGTACCATGTGAGCCATCAGAATTGATATTGTCATTATTGGTTTTGACATTCCATCCATAATAATCATCTACGTAGCCATTGTTGTCATCATCTATGCCATTGTTGGGTATTTCATTATGATTGACCCACATATTGGCTTTCATGTCAGGGTGTATATTATTAATTCCATCATCTAAAACAGCCACCACTATCGTGTCTCCCGAGAAAGTTAAGCCTCCTGTGGTGATACCCCATGCCTTAATCATGTCCATGTCAGCGCCTACTTTTCCATTGTTTTGACCTGTGTTTTCGTACTGCCATTGGTTAGGGAAAAGTGGGTCATTGGGTGTCTGTCTTAATTTAATTTTTCTGTTTTTAATACAATTTAAGATGTTTTTATTTTTTAAAAGTATTTTTTCAAAGTCTGAAATGTAAGGGTTTGAATTATCAATCGAAATCAGCCAAAGATTGAAAGGAACTTCCATGAGATTTTCGATGGAGATTTTGGTATATCTCACATCAGACTTCATGGTGCGAAACCATGATTGAAACTCTGAATTAGAACCCACTTCTACTATAAATTGACCTCTGTAATCAACATTAGAGTTTTCATTACCATAAAGTGTTAAATTCAAAAAAATAATAAAAATTAAAGTGACAATGTGCTTATATAATAAATTCATTATTTACCATCTTAATAGTTAAAAAGATATTTTGATGTAAAGATACAAGAAATATTATTATGGGCAAATTTGTTTTTAAAAAATAAGGATTGAATTGACAGTTTTTATTGAAAAAATCATGATTGTACATTTTAACAAAATATCAATAGGTCTAATAAAAAAAGCAAAAAACACGCCTATATATTAAAATTTTTTATAAATTATGAAAAAAAGTAATACATTATATACTTTGAATCAATTAATATTACTATATTTGCGGCTTTAATATGTTTTTTATTATTAAATTATAGGGTCATGAATAAGAAAATATTTACAGCATTAGGTATGATAATGCTTTTAATGAGCTCATGGAATTATGGGCAAAAAGAATTAAAAAAGGCTGAAATTCAGTCACTTTCGGGTGTCTATGACAAAGCCATAAAAAATTTTATTACTCATATTGATAATCACCCCAATGATTATGAGGCAATGGCTAAATTGGCTGAGACGTATAGGGCAAATGGCAATTTGGTTCAAGCACATTTATGGTATCAGTCTATACCAGAAAGCAATGAAATAAGTGCTGAGGTATATAAAAAACATGGAGATTTGTTAAAAAACATGTTTAGATACGATGACGCTTTGACAAAATATATGATATATGCTGAACGTCAGCCAGAGGAGGCAAAAAGGTTGATAAAAGGTATAGAATACGCCAAAAGTGAAATGTCTGCAAAGCCAAAGTATGATTCTGAAAATCTACCTTTCAATAGCTCTGTTTCCGATTTTGGACTATCTTTTTATAAAGGTTTGCCTTTGTACAGCTCCTTTAGAAATGATATAATGATGACTGAGATTGATCGAGAGATGAATTCTGAAAATTTTGTTCATAAAACACTATTGTTCAACCCTGTGAAAAACAGACAAAGTTTTATAAAAAACCATAAGGGTAAAATAAATCAAACGGGTCCTATAGTTTTTTCGGAGGATGGTAAAAAGTGTGTATTTGTAGAAGGTGATATTATGGACAACTACAACATTATTAATGGAATCAAAAGTTCTGTTCTTCATGTTGCTGAAGTGGATGATATGGGAAATATCACTTCTTCTGTACCTTTTCCATACAATGAAATTGGATCTTCTATCATTAGCGCACACTTGGCCTATGATGGTACAGTTTTATATTTTTCATCCAATAGACAAGGAGGGTTTGGCGGATATGATATATATGTCAGTTATTACAATTCAGGAAAATGGTCTTTGCCCGAAAATTTAGGGGGACAAATTAATACATCAGGCAATGAAATAACGCCCTTCTATGAAGATGGCCATTTGTATTTTGCATCTGACGAACACATAGGATTGGGTGGATATGATATTTTTAAGTCTAATGTTAAAAACGGATTGTGGTTGGCTCCAATAAACTTGGGACATGGCATCAATACGCCTGCTGACGAATATTTTCCTAGTATTCATATGAGTGGAGAATTGTTTTATACATCAAATAAGTTAGGCGGTTTAGGCGGAAATGATATATATAAAGCAATTGAAATAGAAGAAGAGCTTCCGATGTTGGCAGAGATGGATATGGAGCTAGACTTAGAAGCTCCAGAAGTGGTTTCATTAGAAAAAATGGAACAAGAAATAGAAAGGCATTCAGTGAGTCCTTCTCAATTGAGTGATGTTAAAGAAGTGGCCTTCCGTCTTCCAGAATTTGATACAAAAAAAGTCGGTTTAGCAGTAGAAGATGGTATGGAACTTTTTGGCGCACATAGAGTCGCCTTGGATGAGTTGATTCTTGAAAACACAGAGGTATTTTTCATTCAATTGGCTTCAATATCAGCTTCTAAACCTAACTTTGAAAAATTTAAAAGTCTTTTGAAATATGGTAATATATACAAAACACGAACAAATAGTGCTATAAAAGTTAGGTTAGGTTACTACAGTGACAGAAAAGAAGCCGAAGATATATTGAGAAAAGTGAGGGATAACGGATATAGAGATGCCTTCATAGCACTTGAAATGCTCAACACCTCACAAATTGAACTTGTATTGGCGGGCAAAGATTCTGAAAGTTTTACGGACAGAGGTAACTTCAATACCAAAAACGATGATGTGAAAAAAGAATATTATGAAACCAATAAATATAAAGTGAGGTTAGCTTCATATGAAGATCCTATTTGGTTTGATGTGAACAAAATTAAAGATTTAGGGAGAGTGGAACAATGGACAAAAGGCAACTGGACAATATTTATTTTGGCGGGATTTAATTCGCTTGACGAAGCTAAAAAGGCACAAATTCAGGCCAGCAATAGAGGTTTTAAAACTGCCGAAGTAGTGGTGGATAATGGAGGTATATTAGAAAGATTGAAACAAAACTAAAGATTTAGTATTTTAATAAAATCAAAAAGGTTGTCTGTCATTCAGATAACCTTTTTGTCTTTAATATACCCCTATCAATCTATTTTCAGAGTTGAATATCAGTTTTTAGTTGGGAAACTTTTTCTTTAATTTCCTTTAATTTTTCAATTATTTTTTGTTGAGATTTATTTTCGTTTTTTGATGAAGTAAGTTCTCTTCTGGCCCCGTCGATGGTGAATCCTTTTTCCTTTACTAAGTGAAAAATTTCTTGAATTAGTTCTATGTCTTTAACGGTGAATTTTCTTTCACCCTTACTGTTTTTACCAGGTTTTAGTTGTGGAAATTCTGAATCCCAATATCTAATGACTGAGGGCGCTACATTAAACATTATGGCTACTTCGCCAATATTGTAATATAATTTTGTTAGCTCTGGAAGATTCATTAACTCTAAATTAGATTTGTGCTTCTCATTAAAGACGTTATGGCACTAAAAGGTTCAGTCTATGGTAAAAAAAGAGAGTGACATGAGTTCTATCAATAGCTAATGAAAGTTATTATTATGACCCTATATACAATAATTATGGAAATCAACATGCCCCTTCAAAGTGGCTGTATGTATAGGTTATGTTAATTTTAATAAATTTTGATGCATGATTTGTTACCTTTTGTTACCATTGACGTCTGAAAACATGTGTAAATTTGTTTTAAACATACAAGAAATGAATGATAATATTCATTTTCTAAAAATTTAAGTAGAACAAAAGTTACAATATTAAAAAATTGACCCAAAATTAATTGAAGTTTTTGAGCTATATTAATTTAAATAAAGTAGAGTTTGAAAAGATATTTAAGGAATATTTTAATCCTTTAGTAAATTTTATTTATAGGTATCTTAATGACTATGAACAAAGTAGAGAAATAGTACAAGTAGCTTTTACAAAATTATGGAACAATCGAGAAAAACTAAACATCAACACTTCATTTAAATCTTATATTTATTCGACCACGAAAAATACAATGATTGACTACATCAGGAAGAATAAATATCATTCAAAATCCATAGAACTAGACCATAATTTAGAAATAGAAGACAGTTGTGAAGAAGAATTTGATACTTACTTAGTAAGAAATATAGTGGAAACTTCCTTAAATAAATTAAAACCTAGAACAAAAGAAATATTTATACTTAATAAATTTGAAGGACTCACTTATGAGGAAATTGCTCAATATCTAGGTGTTTCAAAAAGAGCGGTTGAAGACAATATGGCTAAAACTTTGGTGTTTTTGAAAGAAGAATTAAATAATCATCCTGAACTTTTTTAATGAAAAAATGTGTTATAGAAAAAGTATTATCGTCTTTATAGTAATATTAACATAGTTGAACAAAATAGATAACATATTAAATAAAAGTTTCAATATAGTAAAATTTGAAACATTCGATTTAGATACTGAATGGGAAGTATCTAAGTCTAACAATTTTTTAGATACTGATAGAAAGGAAGTTCAAAAAGACAATATCAAAATCCTTAAAATTGTATCTCGAATTGCAGCTGTTTTCTTTATAATTACAATGGTTTTATCTCATTTTAAAGGTGAAAAAACTCAATACGAACTTTTAACTACAGCCGATGAGAGCCAAAAAATTGAGCTTATAGATGGTTCAACAATTATTTTGGATAAACAATCTAAAGTTTCTTATTACATAAGTTTGCTAAATCAAAATCAGAGAAGTGTAGAGCTGGTCAACGGTAAAGCTGAATTTGATATTACAAAAAGTATTTTGCCTTTTAAGCTTTTCATTAATGAGTTGGAAGTAGAAGTCCTCGGAACAAAGTTTGATGTTTCAAATTTGGAAGGGGGTATTATTCAAATTCATTTAGCAAAAGGTAAGCTACAAGCCAGAGAAAAAAATAATCCTGATAATTTTGTATTGCTACATGAAGGAGATACTTTCACTTATCAAAATGGAATATTTACTAACTCTAATTTAAAAACTGAAGAAGAATTAATCATTGAAAGTAAACCTGAGCTTAAAGTTCAAAAGATTAGTCAAGTAGAAGAATCTCCAGCAATAGAAGAATCTCCAGTAATAGAAGAGCCCATTGAAGAGGTGAAATTGAAGAGGTTTAAATTAGATTCCGTTATTAAAAACCACTTATTGAAACATTATAAGAAGCAAGTAAAATTAGGGAAGAAAGTAAAACTAGATTATGATTTGATTGTGGAAATTGATGACATCAATAAAAGTCCTGAACTACTTCTTAAAGATTTAAAAAGTAAAGGAATTATTGATTATACAGAGGGTGATTGCGAAAATTGTTTTGTGATTTTAGAGCCAATAAAGTAAATTTTTATTTTTTTGCTTTTAGTTTATCTGTTTAAGACAATATTTTTTAGGCTGACTAATGCTCAAAATATTTCTTGTGATTTATTTTTATTCTCCAGAATTCCTTCGGAACACCAAAACATTGAAAATTTTGAAACTCGCAAATTATCAATTATAATACCTTTCAAGTCGCCCTAAAGCTAGTTGACTCAAAACAACTTCAACCTCTCATCTGTCTCTGCAAAATAACCAAATGGGCAGTTATAATTTTTGAAATGAGTTAACTCGATATATAGAATATCATAACTTTTTAATCTTCTGGTGAAACAGTAATTTTCAAAATAGAAATTTGGATTGTCATCATTCAATTTTTTAAACCCATACCTTTATTGAACTTTTATGAATAAAAATAGGTTAGAGATAAATACTTTTTAATGAGGAATAAAATAATTGATGCAACAAATAAATTTATATAGTCAGCTTTTAGCTTCTAAAAAAAAGGGTGAAAAAAAGTTTGTGGTCCTTATTGACCCGGACAAGTTGAGATTAAGCCAAATTGATAAAACTTTGGAACTTGCTCAAAATGCTGCAGTTGATTATTTTTTTATTGGAGGGAGCTTAGTTGTTAATAATATGTTGGACCAGATATTGACAAAGATAAAGGACCAATGTGATATTCCATTGGTACTTTTTCCAGGCAACTCATTTCAACTTAGCTATAAAGCAGATGCCTTATTGTTTTTGTCTCTTATATCTGGCAGAAATGCTGACTTACTTATAGGAAAACATGTTGTTACTGCGCCTTATCTTAAAATGAGTCCTTTAGAAATAATCTCTACGGGATATATGCTCATTGATGGAGGTGTCATGACAAGTGTCCAATACATAAGCAACACAAGTCCAATACCTTATAACAAAAATGACATAGCACTTTGTACGGCAATGGCAGGAGAAATGTTAGGCCTTAAACAAATATATATGGATGCTGGTAGTGGTGCAAAAAACCCTATCTCGAAAGATATGATTGAAACGGTGAGTGGTGGAATCAATATCCCGCTCATAGTAGGTGGAGGAATACGAACACCAGAGAAAGCTTTTGATTCTGCTACTGCTGGCGCTGACATTATTGTGGTTGGAAATGCTATTGAAACAAACCCAACTCTGATTACAGATATGTCAATTGCTGTTAAAGAAGCAAACCGAAAGTCCACTTTCAAAAGAGTAGAATGAAAGGAACTGTAATAAAATCAACAGGAAGTTGGTATCATGTCATGCTTGATGATGGTAAGATCATTAATAGCCGTATTGTAGGTAAAATAAAGCTCGATGGTTTAAAGCTCACTAATCCCATAGCTGTGGGAGACGAAGTAGAATTAACAATGGAAAACAACAATGCTGAAAACATTGGCATAATCAAAAGTATTTACCCGAGAAAAAATTATGTTTTGAGACAGTCGCCTCGCAAAAAACATCAATTGCATTTTTTAGCAAGCAATATTGATCAAGCTTTGCTCATTGTAACTATCAAGGAGCCTAATCTAAAAATAGGTTTTATTGATAGGTTTTTAATGATGACTGAGCCCTATTCTATTCCAACCACCATTGTTTTTAACAAATCGGATATATATGATGAATATGATTTGAAATTGTATGAAGAACTTCATACAATATATACCAAAATTGGATTCGAAGTGATAATGACATCCTCTCTTACAAAAAAAGGTATAGCCGAATTAAAAGACATTCTCAAAGATAAGAAAACTTTAGTCAGCGGGCAGTCAGGTGTAGGAAAGTCCACTTTGGTCAATTGTGTTGAACCCTATTTAGATTTAAAAACCCTTGAAATTTCAGACTATTCAGGCAAAGGTCAACATACTACCACATTTGCTGAAATGTATAAACTATCTTTTGGAGGGCAAATCATCGATACTCCAGGTATAAAAACATTAGCTTTTACACATCTTGAAGTGATGGATGTGATGCATAATTTTAGAGAGTTTTTTAAGATTTCTTCGCAATGCAAATATGCCAACTGTACTCACAGGAACGAACCCCATTGCGCTGTAAAAGAGGCTTTGGAAATGGGTGAAATAAGCATATACAGATATCAAAATTATTTGGGTCTTTTAGAAGAAATAGAAGACCAAAACTATTGGGAAAGACACGATGATTTTTAGAATTATGACGTCATAAAAAAAAGGGAAGCCGTAGCCCAACTGTATGGGCTACGGCTTGTAGAAACGAACTTTCCCTCAACTAATCAAAACTTAACTAATTTCTGCATGATACTTTTCTCACCATTAGTGAAGTGAATTATATACGTTCCACTATTTATAGATTGAGTATCAATTGTATCTTCATGGGAGGCCGATGTTTTTATGACACTTCTTCCCTGTAAATCTGTGATATGAACATCCCACAAGATAGCTGCATTGTCTGGTGCATTTAGAGTAACCACATTCGCAGTAGGATTTGGGTAAATCTTTACATTATCTATTAGGTTTGTATTTTTAGTACTACTTCCTGGCAACAGAACAGCGTCTATAACATGGACGACACCATTGTCAGCTAATAGATCTGCTACTGTCACTTGAGCATCATTGATAAATACACCATCATTATTTATAGTTACCGTGACATCCTTACCATTTAAAGTAGTGATTACTTGCCCATCAGATAAATCAGTAGATAATGCCTCGGCACCTACTACATGATAAGTTAAAATGGC
>CAZBCV010000110.1:0-10432 GCA_964490495.1 uncultured Aureispira sp.
ACAGCGGGCGCAAACCCAATGGATCTTAAAAGGGGTATCGATAAAGCTACAGCAGCTGTGATAGCGGACCTTAAAAAACAAAGTGAGGAAGTTGGATCAGATTTTAGTAAAATCAAGCAAGTAGCTTCTATTTCTGCCAATAATGACGATGAGATAGGAACTCTTATAGCTGATGCTATGAAGCGAGTGACTAAGGATGGTGTTATAACAGTAGAAGAAGCGAAAGGAACAGATACATACGTAGATGAAGTCATAGGTATGCAGTTTGATAGAGGATATTTGTCTCCTTACTTCATTACCAATACTGAAAATATGACAACTGAGTATGAAAATCCATTGATACTCATCCACGATAAAAAGATATCTAATGTTCAAGAAATAGTGCCTGTATTAGAAAAAGTAATGCAGACAGGTCGTCCTTTATTGATTATAGCAGAAGATGTGGACAGTCAAGCTTTAGGTACTTTGGTTGTGAACAGATTGAGAGCGGGTTTAAAAATAGTAGCAGTTAAGGCTCCAGGATTTGGAGACAGACGCAAGGCTATGTTGGAAGATATTGCTATTTTGACCGGTGGTACAGTTATCACAGAAGAAAAAGGATATAAGTTAGAAAATGCCACTCTTGAGGAATTGGGTCAAGCAGAAAAAATTACTGTAGATAAAGACAATACTACCATAGTGAATGGCAAAGGTACTCCAGCGGATATTAAAAGCCGTATCAATCAAATAAAGGCTCAAATTGAGACAACAACTTCTGATTACGACAAAGAAAAACTTCAAGAGAGATTGGCTAAATTGGCAGGTGGTGTTGCAGTTCTTTATGTGGGTGCAGCTACTGAAGTAGAAATGAAGGAGAAAAAAGATAGAGTGGATGATGCTTTACATGCTACAAGAGCTGCTGTTGAAGAAGGTATCGTTACTGGTGGAGGTGTAGCTTTAGTTAGAACAATTGCTTCACTTGAAAAATTGACGGGCCTTAATGAAGACGAAAATCTAGGCATCCTTATCGTCAAAAAAGCTTTAGAATCTCCTTTAAGAACAATAGCTGAAAACGCGGGAGTAGATGGATCTGTAGTCTTCCAAGAAGTTAGCAAATCTAAAGGTGCTCACGGCTTCAACGCTAGAACTGGCGAATATGAAGATCTCAAAAAAGCAGGTGTTATTGACCCAACTAAAGTAACTAGAGTAGCCATTGAAAATGCAGGCTCTATAGCTTCTATGGTCTTGACTACAGAATGTGTTATTTCTGATAAAAAAGAAGAAGGTGGTGCGGGTCATTCACATCCTCCTATGGGTGGTGGAATGGGAGGCATGATGTAATTCATACCTTCTCAGAAGATATTGCTTCCTAAAAGCAAAATTAAGTCCTGATTTTCTTCGGAAAGTCAGGGCTTTTTTGTTGATTTTTTTATACACTTTAATTTAATTATTTTTTGAGTTTGGGTTAAATGTATTTCTAAAATCCTTGAGGCAAAGTATAATTTTAATATTTTTTTTTCTTTGGTCCAATAACTCAACAATTTTACTATGTTTCTTGTAATCAATAGCTTAATTTCTATAAAGGAACTGTTTTTTATAAAATTTAAGTTTTTTCACTTTTTTACCCAATAAAAAAGAATTGAAAAATACAACTTCCTATCATTTTTCAAGTTTAATAAGAATGGATAGAATAGCTTTTGTTACAGACCTTCATATTGATAATGATAGTACTCATACTTTGGGTATTAATACTCAAAAAAACTTTGAGGCCACATTAAAATACATTAAGGGTAGAGAATATAATAGAGTGGTTTTGGGGGGAGACCTTTGCAATAAAATGGGCGAGTCATTTATTTATGCCTATGTCAAAGAAAAAATGGATGAATTAGGCTTGCCATACTTCTACATTGCAGGTAATCATGATGATTCTCAATTGTTGGCCAATGTTATGGGTCATACTGATAGATTGGTAGGTGATGAACTTTATTTTAAAAACAACACACCTCAAGGGTCGATGTTTTTTTTAGATACTTCTAAGGGCATGATGTCCGAAACACAGTGGAATTGGTTGATGAAAGAGATTGAGTCAGTGGGCGAGTATTTTGTCACTCTTTTTATGCATCACCCGCCGATTAAAGCTTATTCTAAGCATATGGAGCCCAGATATGAATTTAAAGAGTTTGAAAAATTTGAACAACTGACAAAGCATTTCAAAAATTTAGTTTTTAATATTTTCACAGGACACTATCATATGGAAAAGACGATTATTAAAGACAACATAAGATTGTTCGTCTCTCCTTCCACATATATACAAATTGACCCAGACTTTGACTCTTTTCAGCCTGTATTCACCGGGCCAATGTTTAGAGAAATCATTCTTTCAGATGTTGGACAGGTCTCGACTAGAATCGTTCATTCATTCTAAATTTTATTTGTCTATAATTCTTGATTTTTATAGTGATATTTATCATAATAATTATAATCGCATAATCAATTCTTATGTCACAAATAATAAATTAAAGCATTTAAATATTTAATTATATTATATGTAATTTAATTTTAATCAATACTATATAGTAAAAATATTAATGTAAATGCTATGTTATAGAACAATTCCACTTTAAGTGTTTTATTTTAACTATGATTAGATTCAACTGCAATACAAAACATAAAAATAAACATTTTAGCATTAATAAATATTAATATTATAGTATAAACGAATAAACTTAAATACAATTAAAATGAGTGATGTAAAAAAAGGTAAATGTCCCGTGATGCATGGGGCAAATACAGTGACACAAAACACCGTAATGGAATGGTGGCCCAAAGCTCTGAATTTAGATATTCTTCACCAACATGACAAAAAATCCAATCCTTTGGGCGAAGATTTTAATTATGCGGAGGAATTTAAAAAACTAGATTTAGAAGCGGTTAAAAGTGATTTGAAGGCATTAATGACCGAAAGTCAAGATTGGTGGCCAGCTGATTGGGGGCATTATGGAGGTCTTATGATTCGTATGGCATGGCACTCTGCTGGAACATACCGAATATTTGATGGTAGAGGTGGCGCCGGCACGGGCAATCTTAGGTTTGCACCATTGAATAGTTGGCCAGACAACGGCAATTTGGATAAAGCCAGAAGATTGTTATGGCCTATTAAGAAAAAATATGGAAATAAAATATCTTGGGCAGATTTGATGATTTTGGCTGGAAACATGGCATATGAGTCTATGGGCTTCAAAACATTTGGTTTTGCTGGTGGTAGAGAAGACATTTGGCATCCTGAAAAAGATATTAATTGGGGTTCGGAAAAAGAATGGCTTGCAGCTACACACCACAGATACGACAGTGATGAAAATAGAGAATCCCTCGAAAATCCACTAGCTGCTGTTCAGATGGGATTGATATATGTCAATCCAGAAGGTGTGGATGGTAATCCTGATCCATTAAAAACAGCCAGGGATGTACGGTTTACGTTTAAACGAATGGCTATGAATGATGAAGAGACGGTAGCACTTACTGCTGGAGGCCACACCGTAGGTAAAGCGCACGGAAACGGTGATGCTGGAGCACTTGGGGCTAGTCCTGAGGGTGGTGAAATTTATAATCAAGGTTTTGGTTGGATAAATCCCCAAGGTAATGGCAATGCCGAAAATACTGTAACAAGTGGTCTTGAAGGTGCATGGACAACTACACCTGATAGATGGAATCATACTTATTTTCATCTTTTACTCAATCACGACTGGGAACTTAAAAAAAGTCCAGCAGGCGCATGGCAATGGGAACCCGTAAGTATCAAGGAAGAAGATATGCCTATGGATGCCCATATTCCAGGTGTACGCCGAAACCCTATAATGACCGACGCGGATATGGCTATGAAGATGGATCCAGAATATAGAAAAATATCAGAAAAATTCCACCAAGATCCAGAGTATTTTAAAGAAACATTCGCAAGAGCTTGGTTTAAGCTCACGCATAGAGATTTAGGGCCAAAGAGTCGGTATTTAGGTGCTGATGTACCCGCTGAAGATTTGGTTTGGCAAGATCCAGTTCCACAGGTATCTTACATGTTAGCCGAAGCTGATATTGAAAATTTAAAAGCAAAAATACTTAGTTGTGGCTTGTCTGTTTCAGAGTTAATCTCAACGGCGTGGGACAGTGCTAGAACATTCAGAAGTTCAGACTATAGAGGTGGTGCCAATGGGGCACGTATTCGATTGGCGCCTCAAAATAGTTGGACGGGTAACGAACCACACAGACTTGACAAAGTTTTAGTAAAATTGCAAGAAATCCAAGCAGAGTCTTCCTTCCTTATCAGCCTAGCAGATTTAATTGTTTTGGGGGGTTGTGCTGCCATTGAAAAAGCAGCTCAAGACGCTGGATTTACCATTACTGTTCCATTCACTCAAGGGAGAGGAGATGCCACACAAGAAATGACCGACACCGAATCGTTTGATGTGCTCGAACCTATTCACGATGGTTTTAGAAATTGGTTGAAAAACGAATACGAAGTATCTCCAGAAGAATTATTATTAGACAAAGCTAATCTTTTGGGCTTGACTGGTCCTGAAATGACAGTACTGATAGGTGGAATGCGCGTTTTAGGTACTAATTATGGAGGCACAAAACATGGTGTTTTTACTGAAAAAGAAGGTATGTTGACCAATGACTTTTTCGTCAATTTAACAGATATGAACTTCTCGTGGAGACCTAAAGGCCATAATTTGTATTCCATAGTAAATAGAGCCACAAATCAAGAGAAATGGACAGCAACTCGAGTAGATTTAGTTTTCGGTTCCAACTCTATTTTACGTTCTTATGCAGAAGTATATGCACAAGATGATAATAAAGAAAAATTTGTTAAAGATTTTGTTTCGGTATGGGCTAAAGTCATGAATGCTGACAGATTTGATATAAAATAAATTTTTATTAGATTAATTTTAAAGGGCATCCCTATCGTTAGGGTATGCCCTTTTTTTTGTAGTTGTTTATTATCTATCTTTGAATTGTATCCCATACAACTACCAAAACACAGGAATAAATTCCTGCGTCGGGTAGCTGTTAACCAATTTTATTAACCTAATTTCACAAACTTTATTTTAATACACTTTATGAAGCTGTAGAAATATAATTTTTTATGGTGTGAATGTTTCTAATCAACACTTTTCCACTTTTGAATGATGAATAATGAATTATATTTTCTTTTTTGAGTTCATTCATTATTCGTGCAACAGTTTGTCGGCTTGTATCTGTAAGATAAGCTATTTCTTTGTGGGACATTCCATGCTCTACCAAACATTCATCCAATCCTATTTTTCTGCCTCGTGACAAGCCAGTATTTATAATAAATTGTACAATGCGTTCCTTTGCTTTTAGAAAAACAAAATTTTGTAATCTTTCTTCAAGTTGTTGGAACTTATGAACTATAACTTTCATGATATCCGAAGCAAAATCATGGTTTTGTTTGATAGCATCTTTAAAACACTCAATGGGAAAAGTGACCAAAGTGGTTTCACTCAGTGTTTCGGCATATTCATTATAAATTTTCAAATCACCAAAAACGTTTTCGCCAAATATTTCATTTTTATATACCAATTCTTTGGTTAATATTTTTTGGCTACAAGTTTCAATAGCTAACTTTATGCTCCCATTTATGACTAAAAACACATGTGTTTTAGGGCTTTGCGCCTCATAAACTATTTCATGTTTTTTAAACTTCATGACTTGCGCTTCAGAACACATAGCTTGAAAAAGTTCAGCATTCAGATTTTTAAGAATCGGAATTTGTGATAGGATGTTAAAAATGTAAAGGTTGTTCATAAGTGGTGATTTGTATTATAAGTAGTACGATTGAAGTATAAAAAAACCCTTACTCGATTTATTTTTATTTTTATTTTTATGGTTATAAAGACTAATTCGTTGCTTGAGCATCAAAATGTATAATTACGGTTTTTTCATTAAATATTTATTTGAATAACTAAATTATATAAGTGACCTTCACTTATTCAAAATAAAAATGCAAGTCAAAAAAATAATTGGTTTATTATTTCTATATTTTCTACGCGTGGTTTTTTTAGGGTTTTAGGAGTCAAAGTAAGGATTTAATAAAAGTATTTTTTGAATAGTTAAAAAGATGACTTTTATTGTTAGAATTTACTAAAAAAAGAAATGGTCGCCCCCCAGCGACCATTTACAAATTATAATCCCATAAACATATCCAATTATATTAGATTGTATTTGATAGATTCAATCCAATCTATTATCAAATGACCAACACTAATTTTATTCTTTTGAAGTAAAAAAGAATGTTTGATTCATTTGATACTGCAAAGGTAAGATGATGGTAAAAGATTGCAAAATACAAAATTACACTATTATAACATATTAAAAATATTAATTTGAATATGTGCACAACGTGATGTGGGGTTGATGCCTAATATTTAGAGTTGACTAACTGATGTATGGGTTCAAGTTGGGAAAATTTGAAAAAATCAAAGTCATTATCTAAATTGGCGGCATTTGTTGAGTGTCTTTTATCTAAAACAAAACTTCATAATATCATGATTGGTAACAATACCAGCAAGCATATCACCATTTAAAACAGGTAAAGAATGGATTTTATTCGACAAAAATATGTCAGCGGCTAGCCCAATTGTATCTGTGATATCTAAACAAATGGGATCTTTTGTCATAAAATCAGATACCAATATTTGGGCACGGTTAGGTATATTATTTTGCGCGGCATGTTTTTGATAAATTTTTAATATGTCGTTTTTACTAATAATGCCATACAGTCTCGAATCTTCTACGACTAAGACATGATGAATTGAAAATTCTTCAAAAATATTTTCTACTTTCAATAATGTATCTTTTCTTCCTACAAAGATTATTCGAGATGTCATTATGTTTTTTATCGCTGTTTCTGTGTTCATGGCTTTTATTATTTTCCATAAAGGTAAGACAAAAGAAGGAGTACTGTGGATGATGAATATCATATCTTTTTATGAGATTCCTCCGATGTTTAAATTATTAATCAAGTGGGGTTTTTTATCAGTTGTTTTATACTAAGAATATGAGTTAAAAAAACTATTGGAACAACAAAAGAGGGGAGAAGGACAAAAGGAAATTCTAATACAGCAATATTAGGTTGATCGAATGATATTTGTTGGAAAGGTAAAGGAGAAGAAAGTATAGCTATCATCACAATTGTAAATAAAAACATAAGTCCTATACAATTCCAAATAATCAATACCTTTTTTGAAGGTTTTATTTTTAATAAAAAATGTAATAAGAGTAGTATTAATGCGGTAATTCCAAAAACAATATCATAATTGAGGCCGATAAATGTCATTATTTGGGGTACTTTTGTCATAGTGAACAAAAAATACAATACTATTTCTATCATTATTCGAAGACTATGTATGAGTAACGAATATGTGTAGTTTAATTTTATTTCTTTAAGTTTTGTACAGCTGTAAGTTATAAATAATATATTGCCCACTAATATAATAAGAAATCTTGGTGGCCAGGTATCCGTTATTTGAAAATAATTCAGACCTGCCAAAACACTTGGAATAGCAATCCAAAGCATGGAAGAATACAAAACTTTTTTATTCCTACCTGTTCCTAAATAAAAAAACAGGAGGAATAAAAAAGTTAAGAATAAAAATGAAGCGTACAACATCATTTAGCCTGCTTGTTCAAATGCCATCTTTATCCAATCTATTACTTCTTGGTCTATATCGCTTAGAGAAGTTAAGTTGATCTTGTGAGAGCACATAGACATGGGTTTTTCTGCTTCCAGTTTGCCTTGTGCCTCCACGCCTTTCAAATTGAATCCTATTTCAAATCTTGTTTTTGATGCAGGTGTGAGTGTCACAAACTGTTTTTTTCTTCTCAGACTTACATATGCTTTTTTAGGTGAAATTTCAAAATCACCATTAAACTTATTGATTTCTGAAATCAACTTATCATACAATACTCTTAAATGTTCTTTCCCTTTATATTGTGTATTAATAAGTAGGTCAGCATCTGCAATTGAGGCGGAATCTGTTCCTAATGCCTTTGATGCGATAGAGGTAGCGTATCCATGTGTAACATTATGCTCTTCTTTTAGGAATTTTACTATTTCGCCATGTTTAATTAAACCATTTGTTTTAATCAAATCTTGCCATTCTTCTAATGTGTGACCTGTTTTTGTTTTCAGGTTTGCTATCATCGTTAATTCTGCTTTATCCATTTTATTTAAATTTAATATGTTAATTTTTATTTTCTATTGATTTTTTTAATAAATCCAACCCTTCTTGGTTGGTTTTTTCCATTTCTGATTTTGCCCCAAACAGCCACATAAAAAACGCATCAACGGTGCCAGATTGTAGCTGGAAATCTTGTTTGACTTCCACACCTCCTGTTGATTCTTTGAAGTAATATTCAAATGTAGGTTGCGCAACGAAAGGTTTTTGAATATCACATCTCATTCTTATATAATTGAGTTCATCAATTTTTACAATTTCTTGATATCCAATGTCCTTTCCTTTGTTGCCATCCCAATGATATTGAGCACCCACTGCTCCGTCTGTTCCCTTTATATAATATTTTTGATTGGGGTCTTGCGCTAAAAAAGGAGACCATTTAGGGAAATTTTTGAGGTATTTTACCATCTCAAAAACTTCTTGATTTGTACCTTTAATAGTTACCGTTTTTATGATTTGGATATTTTTCAATTCATTAGCTTTGTAAAAGCCCCACCCTATAAATGCTAATAAAGCAAATCCAATTATTATTGCTATCATTTTTTTATTCATTTTATGTTTTTAATTTAATTCACCGGTAAAATATCTCTTATTTCTACACTACCTCCCATATAAAGTATGGGGCATTTTTGAGCAAGTTGTGTCGCATATTCAATGGATTCAGCCTTCAAAACCATATTTCCTCCAAGAGTTTTACCCTCTGAAATATGCACCCCTTCTTCTAATGAATGGTTGGTATTAATTTTTTTGCCTTCTAAGCCAAGTTGATAAGTACTTACCAATTTTCCGTCCATTGCAATTGCTCCAATAAAATCACTCCATTGTCTTTTTATTTCGGCCAATTGTTCAGTTGTTGGAGATTCGTTACTTGGTTCATATCTGAATAGTAACATAAATTCTTTTAAATTTGTCATAACATAAAAAGTTTTAAAGATTAAATAATGGCGCAAAATTAGCCCATCATTTTTTTTTAAAACTTGTCATATGACAAGAAGTGTTAATCTTTTGCTATTTCTTTTCTAATTCTACTCAATGAAGTATCTGTGATACCCAAAAAAGTAGCAATATGCTTAAGATTGACATTTTGAACAATGTGTGGTTTTTCTTGAAGTAATCTTAAATATCTATCTTTTGCCTGGTCTGCTATCATAGAAATACTGTGGCGTTTCAGAGCAAAATAACTCCCAACAAGAGTTGTTCGGCCTTGTTCTCTAAAGTTTTTTATACCATGAAAAAGCTCTTGAAAAGTTTCAAAATCTAATTGCCAACAAACACAGTCTGTCAACGCTTGTATGTATTCTCTTGTAGGATTTCGTAAAAAAAATGAGGGCCAATCTATAACAATGTCTCCAACAGAATAAAAATTAGTGGTAATATCATTTCCCTCCACATCAATTACGTAAGACCTAACAAAACCACTTTGGATGAACCAATAGTGATGAGCTGTTTTTCCATCTTCTAACAAAAAACTGTTTTTATCAAAAGCCACTTGTTTGAATTTTGGGATTACAGTTTCTATTTCCTCCTTAGTCATATTTGTTTTACCAAATACATTGTTTAAAAAATGTTGTTCTTGCATATTGTTTTTATAATTAAAAATTTAATTGTGTTTAATCGTTAATTTGTCCAAATATTATGTCAACCCAAAAAATATGATTAAATTTTTGCTAAATAGATTATACACTAAAATGTAAGATAGTTCATTGAATATTATTAACTCTATTTGCCATAAAATTATCTAAACCCTATAATTGACCCTGACGGTATGATTGCGTTTTTATTGACAACTACTATTCCTTTGCGTATGACATAAGTATCTGTTTCCATATCGTCCAATTGGTCATTTCCCCGGATAATAACATTGTCTCCTATGCGTGTGTGTTTGTCAATAATGGCATTTTCTATGTAACAATCCTTCCCGATGCCCATTGGCACAGTATTCCCGGTTAGGATATCTTCTATGGATTCATAATAGTCATTACCCATTATGTAAGTGTTTTTTATAACTGTTCCATAGTCTATTCTTGAGCGTATCCCTATAATAGAGTTTTCAACTAGTTTGGCTTGAACAAATGAACCTTCTGCTACTATAGCACGAGTAAATGTCGCTCCAGAAAACTTGGCGGGAGGTAGTAATCTTGCATTAGTATATATTTTATTCGCATTATCAAACATATTGAAAGCTGGAATATCTTCTGTAA
>CAZBCV010000111.1:0-10337 GCA_964490495.1 uncultured Aureispira sp.
CTATTAATTAATATGCTTAAATCCCCAAAATAGTTGCCTGAGAATCTTATTTTTTAAATAAATATATCTTTACTTCTATTTTTCTCCCATTGCCATGCTGTATTGACTATATCATTGACATCATATTGAGGCGTCCAACCTAATTGTTTTTCTGCTTTAGAATAGTCAGAGTATATCGAGATGACATCACCTGCTCGTCTTGGCCCTAATTCATAATTAAGTTTAATTCCAGTATTTGCCTCAAAGGCTCTAATGATTTCTAATACCGATAATCCATTACCAATGCCTACATTAAAAATGTCTGTACTTTGATTTTGTTGCCCTGTGAGAATATATTTTAGGGACAAACTATGTGCGCGCGCCAGATCCATCACATGAATATAATCTCTAATACAGCTCCCATCTCTAGTATCATAGTCAGTGCCAAATACTGTCATACTTTTTCGTTGGCCTATGGCAGTTTCAGTAATGACGGGTACTAAATTTTGGGGAGGATTGATGGGCGATTCTCCCAAAAGTCCACTTTCATGTGCGCCAGCAGGATTGAAATATCTTAACAGAATGGCTTGTGTATTCTGATGAGTTTTGAGTGTATCCATTATAATTTGTTCGCCAATTTGTTTAGTCCGTCCATAAGGCGAAGCCGCTTCTTGTAACGGAGTATTTTCGTCCACAGGACTAGTCTTTGTATTGCCATATACTGTGCAGGACGAACTAAAAATAAAAGCTTTCACTTCGTGCATAATAGCACATTCTAGAACATTCATGAGAGATTCTAAATTGTTTTTGAAGTACAACATAGGTTTTTCTACGGATTCGCCGACGGCTTTTAAGGCAGCAAAATGAATAATTCCACAAATATCTTGATGGTGATTAAATATTTTTTTAGTTTCTTCTTTATCACATAAATCAATATTGTAATAAGGAAAATGATGCCCAGTTATTTTTCGGACCGCATCTAAATTATGAATGTCAGAATTGATTTCATTATCTACACAGACTATATCAAACCCATGCTGAATGAGATCTAAAATTGTATGGCTTCCAATATATCCTGCGCCACCGGTCACTAATATTTTTTGCATTACTTTTTATTTTTTTTAGGTAATAGTATTCTAAATACGGTTTCGTCATAGGGTTTCGAGCTTTTTACAAAAATCTTACCCTTATGATATTCCTCAATAATACGTTTAGCTAACGAAAGCCCAAGTCCCCAACCTCTTTTTTTGGTAGAATACCCGGGTTTGAACACCGATTTAAATTTATTGCTTGGTATGCCATGACCATTGTCTGAGAGATCTATCATGACATTTTCTGCTGTCTCACTGACTTGACAGGCTATGATGCCTTTTCCATCCAAAGCGTCCAATGAGTTGCGTATTAAGTTTTCTATAACCCATGCAAAAAGGTGTTTATTAATGCTAACGTATATAGGTAGATTGGGCATTGGGAATTGGTAAACAATCTTTTTAGGAGATCGTCTTTCAAGATATTCTTTGACTTCATTCAATTCATGAATTATCTCTGTATTTTCTAGTACAGGCTCAGATCCAATTTTTGAAAACCGGTCCGCTACCAATTCTAATCTATTGACGTCTTTGGTAAGTTCCTGAAGCACATCCATTTCATCGGGTTTTTCTTGAAACACATCTTTAAGGTATTCTATCCAGCCCAAAATGGCACTTATAGGTGTTCCAAGTTGATGGGCGGTTTCTTTGGCCATACCAGCCCATACACGGTTTTGCTCAGATTTTCTTGATGCATTAAACAAAAAATAGCCCAAGGCAATGTAAAGCCCTACTAATATCCCTTGTACGAGAGGAAATAGCCTAATATAATTGAGCAAAGGAGAATTGAAAGTGTAAATATATTTGGTGTAGCCACTGCCTTCGATAGGTTTTTGGCCTGATTCTAAAAATTCTTTCTTTTTTGATTGCAGAAAATGTGGGTTCTTTAATTTATCTGAAGTAAAATTTTGTCCATCTAAAAGTCCGTCTTCATCCTCAAAAATGACAGGGAGAGGAAAAGAATCAATAATTGTATTAAACAACTTTATGTCTTGTTGGACTTCATCACTCACACCTAAAGCAATAAACTCTCTCACCGCCTGCTTGAACAGATATATATTTTTTAGCTCATTTTTGCGCAAGCTTTCTGCTAAAAAATTGGAATACATCAATGTAAATACCAACATCATAGCCCCTAAAATCATGAGGGCGATTTTCCAAAATTTAGTGTTGTTGTCAGAAAACATCTATACTATTAATGCCATAAGGTATCAGAGTTTAATGGATGTACCTATCATAAGTGTTCTAAAATCGTAATTCGAATTGTCTCTGAACATATTAGATAAATTGTACTTCACACCAAGATTAATGCCCTTTATTCTTAAGTTGAGACTTGCACCATATATCCAATTGTTCAATTGATGTCTGGCGTAAACATATTCCTTTATGTCTTCATTGTTTCTTCTCAAGCTAAATTTTTGTACCGTATGAACGCGATATCCAGCATATCCACCCAATTCTAGCGACGATTTTTTTGCTAAAGCTATCTTAAAGCTGAGTGGTACGGTAATGTATCCAATATTTAATTTTGGCCCTTTTGTCACATCCGTGATTTCTGTGAAAAGCGGTCTGTCCACCAAATCAGAAGTCAATCTCACATCATTAGAAAAAGTAAATCTGTTGATGAGGTACGATATGCCATAATTAATGGCAACTTTACTCTTACTAGACCCTAATCTTGCTTGATTGTAAATTCCAAATTCCCAAAACCATGACCTACCCGTATTAAGTTCTGGCTTTGTGATTGTGGCTGTATTGTTTTGGTCTGTAAACATATTGATTCCAAAATCGATTCTTACTTTTGTTTTTATCTTTTTTCCAAAAGGAATAAAATTTGAAACTCCTAAGCCTTCTTCATCTTCCTGGGGAGAAGCAGGGGTTTCATTCATCCAGTCATAATTTTCTTCTATTATTTCTTCTTCGACTATATCAGCTTGTGTTTCATCCAATATTTCAGGCAATTTCACTTTGTCAAATTCATTGTCCAATTGTGTTGTTAATTCTGTGACTTGGTCCAAAATCCTTAATACATTGGTCGAGTCTGTATAATACCTCATACTTTCAACATTGTCCTTTATTGATATATTGAAGTATTTCAAATTTTCCAGTTTTTCATGATCCTCTGATTGTCCAATGGCCCAAAGATTCATAATGAAAAACAAAAATGCAATGCTATAACGTAAGAGTTTCATGAATATAAAATTTAAATGTAATGCAAAGATAAAAATATTTTTTTCAATCCGTATATAAATGTATTTATTGTTTGAAATAATCAACAATTACAAAAACTTCCGCTATAATTTTTTCAATATTTACTTCATAAACTCTTTGACTTCTACATAGTTTCGATGCTGGATTATAAGGCCTTCGTTTTCTAATCTTTTCATCAATCTTGAGATAACAACGCGAGAAGAGTTCAAATCAGCAGCAATTTCAAAGTGAGTGACATGTAGTTTTGCCATATTATTTATCATTACTTTGTCTCTTAAATACTTAATCAATCTAGTTTCCATATTATTAAATGCTAAATTATCTATGGCCTCCAACATTTCATTCATTCTTGTATTATAGCTTTCCAACACAAAACTCCTCCAGCTTCTATACTTAATCATCCAATCCTCCATCTTTTCTATGGGAATAAAAAGTATTTCTGAATCGAGCTCCGTAATGCCTTTTATAAGACTTTTGCCTGGTTTTGTACAACAATTTAAGGTGACTGCACACGTATCGCCCCATTCAAGATAGTACAACAATAGTTCATTGCTCTCTTCATCTTCCTTCAATATTTTTACAGAGCCATTTAGAATTAAAGGCATATGTGTTAGTTTCTGGCCAATATCCATTATTTGTGTGCCTGCTAAAAATTGCCTCACATGACCTGTTTTATACATTTCCTCAAGGAGATCGGGCTCAAATATGTATTGGAATCTTTGCTTAACTTTTTCTTCGGTGGACTGCATAAATTATTTATTATTGGCTTATTCTGTATTTTATGGTAATTTAAACTAGTGCTTCATTGAATTGCATTTCGTATAATTCTTTATAATGACCCTCTTTCTGATTCAGTAAACTTTCGTGATTGCCGCTTTCTACAATTTCACCTTGGGCCATTACTATTATTTTGTGTGCGTGACGGATAGTAGAAAGTCGATGAGCTATAATAATAGACGTGCGCTTTTGAACAAGTTTTTCAATAGCATATTGTATCACAGCTTCTGTTTCTGTATCTATCGATGATGTGGCTTCATCCAATACTAAAATATCTGGATTAAATACCAAGGCTCTGACAAAAGACACTAACTGTCTTTGACCTACGGATAAATTACTTCCTCGCTCTGAGACTTGATAATCATAATTTTGTGGCATTTGCATAATAAAATCATGAGCGCCTATGGTTTTTGCACATTCTATTACATATTCTTTTGAAATGGTTTTGTCTCTAAAAGTAATGTTTTCTAAAATAGTGCCATTAAATAAAAAAACATCTTGCAACACTATGGCTATTTTACTTCTTAAAGCGTGGAGTTCATATTCTTTTATATCGTTATTGTCAATCAATATTTGTCCTTGTTGAATGTCATAAAATCTATTAACAAGATTGATAATTGTGGACTTTCCTGATCCTGTACTTCCTACAAGTGCTAGTGTTTCTCCTCTGTTTATGGTAAAGCTAATATCATTCAACACATTATTTACATCGTCATAGGCAAAGGTAACATTTTTAAATTCAATATCGCCTTGAAGTTTTTCTTTGATGAGCTTTCCATTATTAGGTATATGCTCTTTGTTGTCCAATATCTTAAAAACTCTTTCTGCGGCCACCAATCCCATTTGCATAGTATTAAATTTATCGGCCATGAATCGTATGGGCCTAAACATGAGATTGAGATAAAGAGGAAAAGCTATCAATGCACCCAATGTGACTTTGTCTTGAATATATCCTTTAGCGCCTAACCATATCATCAATGCCAGAGCAATGGCAGAAATGAGCTCTACTACTGGGAAAAATACCGCATAATAAAATACAGAATCTAGATTGGCACTCGTGTAAGATCTATTGATTTTTTTAAATTTGGCGGCCTCCTGTGCTTGAGCATTAAAGAGTTGTACTGTCTTCATTCCCGATATTCTTTCTTGTAAAAAGGCATTCATAGCCGCTATTTGATTGCGCACTTTTTGAAAAGCTACCTTCACTTTTTCTTTAAATATATAACTGGCAATTATCAAAAAAGGCAGCGTCATAAGTGTGATAAGTGTGAGCCTCCAAGAAGTATAGGTCATGATACCTAATACAGAAATCAATGTAATAAAGTCTGCAAAAATAGTAATCGCTCCTTGAGAAAAAACGTTATTGATGGCTTCAATATCATTGATTGTTCTTGTAGTGGCAGTACCAATAGGGGTTTGGTCAAAAAACCTGGATCTGAGATGTGTGATATGCTTAAAAACTCTAATCCGCATGTCCTTTATGACGGATTGCCCCAAAATGGCCGTTTGATAGATAAATTGATTCTTCAGAAACACATTCACTAACAATAAAGCAACGTATATGATGGCCATGGTAAACAGTCCTTCTTTGTGTCCGCCTATGATGTTATTATCCACCATTTGTTGTATGACAAAGGGTTGGCCAATGGAAAAAGGAACCACAATTACTGCCAAAAACAAACTGAGATAAAATAAGGATTTGAAAGGCAAAGCTATGCCTAAAACCCTCTTCAATAGTGTCCAATCTGTCATTTTTTGCCCCATCTATTCATTTCTAAATATGGTAAACAGTCATTTAGCTTATTTGTTGTTGAGAAGTCTTTTGAGGTAGGGAGCTACTCTATATCTCTCTTCGTGATAGTGGTTGTAAAGACTATCTAATGTTTGAATGACGTTAATTATCCCGATTTCTCTGCCCCACTCCAAAAGGCCTTTGGGATAATTGACCCCTAATTTTACCGCCAACTCTACATCTTCTTCGGTACAAATAAATTGACCCACAGTATCTGCCGCCTCATTGATGAGCATACTCAATATCCTTAGAAAAATGTCTGCCTTTAATATTGGATTATCTGTGCCTTTAACAGGTGTTTCTATTGAATAGTCATAAAATCCTTTGCCCGACTTTTTTCCTAAAAATCCAGCTTCCATGAGCTTGAGCTGCGTGAGTGAGGGTCTATATTTTGTGTCGTAATAGAAGGCTTTCCAAACGGATTCGGTCACTTTATAGTTGACATCATGACCTATAAAATCCATTAAAGTAAATGGACCCATCCTAAACCCCTGTTCTGTCATCGCTTCATCAATAGTGGGTACATCTGCTATTCCTTCTTCAAGGATTCTTATGGCTTCACTATAAAAGGGTCTTGCTACTTTATTCACTATAAATCCTGGCGTATCTTTAGCAACAACTGGTGTTTTTCCCCATGAAATGATAAGTTTTTGAACTTTTCTGACTATTTCAGGGGTAGTTTGCGCAGCTGGTATCACCTCAACCAAGGGCATCAATACAGGTGGATTGAAAAAATGAATACCCAAAAATCTTGTGGGGTCTGTGAGTGTGGATGCCAGCCCAGTAATGGATAAGGATGAGGTATTGGTGGCTACTATGGCATTAGGACTTACTATATTTTCTAAGTCTTTGAATACTTGTTTTTTGATATCAAGATTTTCTACGATGGCTTCTATAATAAGATCGGCATCTTTTAGTATTTGATAAGTCTCTCCTACATATATTCTTCCCATTATAGCCACGCTTTCCTCAGGTGTGATGCGCCCTTTTTGAAGCAGTTTTGCGAGGCTATCCGAAACCTTTGTCAATGCCTGCGTTCTCACTTTATCTGAAGCATCATATACTCTCACCTCATGACCTGATGTGGCAGCAACCTGAGCTATACCTATGCCCATGGCGCCAGCACCTAATATTCCTATTACCATTTTCTAAAATTTTTAAATAATAAATTGGACGTCGAAAGCCTATCTAAATTGAAAGAAAAACTAATTCTGTTAAATAAGTTTTTGTGTACTTCTTTGTGAATATTTCCTAAGTCTTCTGAATAGACAAAGGGTACATGAATATAAAATATTCCTAATAACCCTAAAGAAACTCCACCATTATACATAACATTATTAACAAATTTTTCGCCAGAGTATGTACTGTATGTTCCAATATCATAGTACAATTGTATGGGTAAAATCTTTGGGCTAAATGGTAAATCCATAGACCAATTGGCCGCCAAAGCAAAATTATTGGACATACCTATACTATGCGCACTACCCACTGCTGTTTTAAAACCACCACCATTATACATACTCACTTGGTGGCGTTGGGTTTGATTTTGGTTTTGTCTTCCAAAGAAATATTCATCATAAGTATAGTCATTAAAGCCTTGATGGATGAGAGCTATACTTCCTCGTACAAGTTCACTTTGATAACTTGATGATTGCCTTTGAGTATTGACCAAAAATCCACTTCCAAAAAGCCTTAAACTCATATACTTTTTGTCTTTATACATCCAATTTTGCATCCATGAAGCCGTTAGTTTTAAGTAACTCTCTTCGTTGTAGGATTGCTGCTCTAAGGATACTTCGTGGTGTGAGGAGGTTAATATACCCGGATGTGTTTGATAATATTTAGCTCGGAATATTGTAAAATTTTCACTTCTTTCAATGGGAAGCATCCCCCCTTCTCCAAAAGAATTATCTTCTCTTATAAAATAGGTCTTTAATGAAATACCACTATCCGCTCCACGCCTCAATGCCTTCTTAAATCGCAAATGAATTTCTGGGTCAATGCGGACATATTGTTGGGCATAGTCCTGGTCTTCAAAATAATTGAAAAAATAAGACCTCACTTCTGTACTTAATCTTATGCGGTCTATTATAGGGTTTTGGGTGTAAATATCGTGATAAATACTCGCTTCACCCTGTATTTTGTTTTTTCTCAGCGAATAAGAAGGGTGCAACATGTATCCTGTTTTTTTATAATTTCTATCACTATTGTTGCTGTAATAAATCCCGGCCATAAATCTGTTGTTGTCATTGTATGTTATGGTAGGAAAAACCCTATAAAATCTATTGTTGTACTTAGGGTTTTGTTTATAAAACTCTATTTGGTCAATTTCTTTGTCAAAAATCCACATATTGTCCTTTCTCTTCACATCGGGTAACGTCTGGTTTTTGTCAAGAACAATGTATAAAACGTCAGAAAAATTAATCTCAGGAAGGCTTATTGTTTTTTCACCTTCAAAAGGTGGAATTATAATTGTTTTTTGTTCGTTATTTCTTAAACCAACAGTCATAGGTATAGGCAAAAATATATTTTTGTCACTTTCCACAACCACCTCAGTGCCTTTTGCACCTAAATCTACTTTTTTGATATTGAATGATATTGGCGTTTCATTATTGACAAAAACATTGATAAAATCTAATGATTCCGAAGTGTGTTTTTTTAGCTCTTGAATGAGATGATTGACATTGAGTTCTGTTTGAGTTTTTATTAAATTATTTAATGCTAAATTTAATGCTTTTTGCCCCAAAATCTCTTCAATATATTCAAAAAATGAAACTGATAAGTAATAATTTTTGAGCACACACTGCTTATTACCAATTTTTTTAGAATTGAGGCTGACATTATATAATTGTGCTTCATAATTCGATTTAAAATTTTGTTTATACTGTGATTGTATGGGTTTATCTAAATTTAATTGATTGAAATAAAATATACTCAATCCCCTTATCATCCAATTATCTGTGCGACAATCTTTCTTGAATTGACCCTTTAACCATGTATTAATTAATTGGAAGTAAAAGTTATATTTATTGTCCGAAATAAAAAATACTCCACTATCATAATCTGAGTTTTGTCCTTTTCCTATGTTATTTATAACCAAATGTTCATAAGGGTAAGGCCCCAAAATAGAAGTTAATCTATTAAAAATTGATTGCAAACTGTCCAAAGCCAACTCTTTAGAAAGGGGTGTCAAAGAATCGTGGGTAATAGTATAATTTACTTTTTGAGCTCCAGAAAATAAAACCTCTTGGGATATTTTTGCCTTATGATTGACATATGATACAAATAATTGTGATACATCATTAGCATAAATTGTACTCTTTTCGCTCGAAGAATCAACTCGCCCATTGGCTACAATGAAAAAACTATCTAAGTGTGGCACGTGAAGAGTGACATCTTGTTTATAATATGTACAAAAGGATTCTTTCTTGTAGGATTGTTTCTTCCACTGCCCATCAATATCCACAAGCTTTGGATAAAAGTAAGCCAAACTTATTATTTTATCCTTGTATATGCCCATAGAAAAATGCCATTCAGGCAAGACAAAATCATAGGAAAAAGAAATGACTCTATTCTTGGGTTGGGGTAAGACTAAGAAATTATTTTCTAGTTCATTAGGCCTAAATTTGAAATTTTGTCCATCTATGACAATTTCACAATTATTGATAAATGCTCTTTCTCTAGCCCTTCTGAGATAAAATTCGGTTTCTCCTGACTTTATAAGGGATTGTGTGAAAGATGAATGTTTTTGAGTGTAGGAGATAAGGGGCCATTGAATCAATATTGAATCAGTGGGGATATCTACATTGTCTGGAATAGTCATAGTAACCACTGCAAAGAATAAAGAATCTATGTTTTTTAACTCTATATCGTATTGAATATTTTGACTATTCGACACAAAAATTCTACCAAAAACCAAAAACACAAATATATACAATCGTATATTCATAATTTTTTTTGTGCAAAGATAGGCAAATTATAGTTTTCACCAAGTCTGTTCCAACTTTAGCAAAGTTTTTATGTAAAAAATAGTGCCTTTAGGTTTTATGATGTCTTCTTTTTAATTTGTTTTTCAAAAAAAAATTTGAAAATGAAAAACAAACCCATACAAAAACTTTTCAATAAAACCATCAAGGCAGATAAAAGCATGGGTCGCAACAAAACAAACATATGATAAAAGAATAAAAATTGTTTGCCAAAAGAAGAGAAATTCTATAAACACAAATGTATAAAATTCAGCATATGGACACATTTATCATTCCAAAAATGGATTGAAATATTGTGACTTAAAATAAAAGTGATAGTCAAAATCAAAAATCCATACCACATTTATTAAAAAATAAAGTACCTTTGCCCCACAAAATTAAGACATAAGCAATGCTTGAAAGCTTAAAAAGAAAAATTAAAATAATAAATGCAGCATGGTTAGATTACAGAGTACGTAATCCAAAGGAATCTACCCTAGTGAAATGGTTGGGATTATTCATATT
>CAZBCV010000112.1:0-10250 GCA_964490495.1 uncultured Aureispira sp.
TGCCAGCCGAAACCGCTCGCATTGCTCATCAGGTATTTCCCAAAGGCAACCGCTACCTAACTCTACGTGATGAACTAGGTGCAACATTGCGAATCAGTATGAGGGTAAATGCTGGTCTGAGCTGACGGAAGATGAGCGGTTACTACTGCTCTATCATCTGCGTGTGTTTGACTCTCTCGATGCAGGAAAGCCTGCTGACGTGACTAACCCAGAATCTTTAGGCCCCATAGAGTAGCCATCCGGAGGCTCCGGAAACCACTTGCAAACAATAGGATTTGTGGACTTGGTTTTTTGTAGGTCTTTAAGGTGCCACAGGGTCTCTTCACAGAGACGCTTTTCAGTTTCATCTAGGCTATAAATAACCTTAGGCTGACGTAGGTCGTAGGCATAGGCGACAGCCCTAAAGTCCCCATACATCTGGAACACATCTGTAATCTCTTTAGGAGACAGTGCAGTGGCAAGTTTACTAACCTGACTCTCAAAGGCCTGAGTTAGAAGCCCATGGGGGGATATATATTGGATTCCTTTAGCCCTATTTTCTGTTGGAATACGCAGAAGAATATCGTATTGCCTAATAAGTTCATCTACCCTGTTGAAGTTATAAGCTATCTCCTCCTTTAGAGTTGTTCGAACCGCCTCAGATTCCCTAGCTTCCTTGGCCTGTTCCTTGCCCTGTCTGAACTCCTCATCCTGTCTAGTGGCCCAACGACCCCATAAGAAAGCTAGCGTAGGACCAAGGGATGTCTTAGTCAGATCCCCCGCTACCTCTAAGGCTTTTACTGGATCCAATACGATAGCCCAGATGGTCAAGGTCATAGCGTCTAGATAGAGAAAAACGCTGTTTAGGGTCGCCAAAGTTTGCTCTATCAAGCTGCTTCCGAAAACACCCAAGTCCTTAATAACTATTGGCGTAAAGTCTGCCAGGAACTTAAGAATCTCCAATGCCGGATCTTCAGGGGGCGCTGTCATCGTTACACCTTAGGCTGTTAGGTTTATTTTGGCTTAACCCGCATTGATACCGCCAAAGCTCCAGCTCCCATAGGTCACCCTACAGGTGTACTCGGATGACACCACTTAGTCCCACGCATGTATCGCCATATCGGTATCTCTCGCCATAACCCTGAAAAGACAAGGTATTAAATGGTCGGTGCTGGTGCTGCTAGCCAAGGCGACTAAGGGCAAGCTGGCTACACGGCAGATTGACATCCACCCCAAGCTAGCGGCGCTGCTGACCGACTACGACAACGGCGGGGCCGATTGGCCCGGTCGGCAGCGGATTGGTTGCTCGACCAGGCGCTGGCCTATGTCGGGCTGGAAGGACTGGGAATTACTCACAGCTTCAGGCGTGCGGTTCTAACGAATTTGAGTAATGCTGGGTGCCCCTGCGGGTGATTCAGGAGATCAGCGGCCACCGGAGCTTGGTCAGCTTGCATCGGTATCTGGAGGTGAGCCCGGAGCAGAAGCCAGCGGCGATCGCGTTGTTAGCTTACTGACAGTGAGAATAGCAGCGATGGCTGAAATGGTTTTCCAGCTCAACCCAGCCCGGTTCGAGCAGATCAGCTGAGCTTGATGTGCCATAGATAGAGGGCGGTTCATTCTGAGTGTTTTTTTGGCGAAGCCATACTTGGTAGGGTGATCGCACCTTAACCAAGGGCGACCATTGAAACAACAGCAGGGCAATCCTGCCATAACCCCTAAAGCAGCAGGCAATTGGGCATCCTGAGCGGAGCCGCCAAATTCGTAATGAGCAGTCTGCCTGGTGGTTCTGTATCGTTAGGTCACCCCTACCGCCTCTGTCTTCCATAAATCCCTGACTGTCTCCATGAACCCGACCAATCACTCTCAAACCGCCGCCTTTCTCTGGTTGATCGCCGACCTGCTGCGGGGCGATTTCAAGCCGTCGCAGTATGGCCGCGTTATTCTGCCGTTTACCCTGCTGCGGCGGCTGGAGTGTGTGCTAGAGGCCACTAAACAGACGGTGCTGGCGGCGGCGAAGGAGCACCAGACCAAGCCCGACCTGGTGCGCGAAAAGCTGCTGCTGCGAGCCGCTAACCAACAGTTTTACAACGCTTCACCCTTATCGCTGGGCACGCTGTCAGATACTCAGACCGCTGACGACCTGATGAGCTATGTGCAGTCGTTCAGCAGCGATGTAAGGGAGGTTTTTGAGCACTTCCACTTTGATGAGTTTGTCAGGAAGCTGGCGGCTAACGACCTGCTCTATCAGCTGGTGCAACGGTTTGCAGCGGTAGATCTCAGCCCCGACTCCATCGACAACTTCGGCATGGGCATCCTCTTTGAGGAGCTGATCCGCAAGTTTGCCGAGAGTTCTAACGAAACGGGGGGGGAACACTTCACCCCCCGTGACATTGTGCACCTGACCACGTCGCTGGTAATTACTGGGCAAGACGACAAGCTCAAGCCCAACAGCATTGTCACCATCTATGACCCAACTGTGGGTACCGGCGGCTTTTTGGCCGAGGGGGATGAGTATATCCAGACCATCAGTAAGCAGGTGACGGTGTCACTGCACGGGCAGGAGCTAAACCCCGATAGCTACGCTATCTGCAAGGCGGACATGCTGATCAAGGGGCAGACGGCGAGCAATATCAAGCTGGGCAATACCCTTTCCGATGACCAGTTTCCAGGCAGCCGTTTTGACTTCATGCTCAGCAATCCGCCCTGGGGGGTTAATTGGAAAAACGTTCAAAAGCAACTCGACTATGAGCACAAAGAGCATGATTTTAGTGGACGCTTTGGCCCTGGACTGCCCCGAGTGTCCGATGGGTCGCTGCTGTTTTTGCTGCACTTGGTGAGCAAAATGCGCGCCCCCCGCGAGGGCGGTTCCCGCATCGGCATCATTCTGAATGGTTCGCCGCTGTTTACCGGCGGGGCGGGCAGTGGAGAATCGGAGATTCGTCGATACCTGCTCCAAAACGACCTGGTGGAGGCGATCGTGGCTCTGCCGACGGATATGTTCTACAACACGGGCATTGCCGCTTATGTGTGGATTTTGTCGAACCACAAGCCAGAGCCGCGCCGGGGCCAGGTACAGCTGATCGATGGCACTGGGCAGTTCAGCAAAATGCGAAAGTCGCTGGGCAGCAAGCGGCAGTACCTCAGCAAGGAGCAAATCGCAGAGCTGGTGCGCCTCTATGGGTGCTTTGAAGAAACGCCTCAGAGCAAGATTTTTCCAATCGAGGCGTTTGGCTATCGCCGCATTACCATTGAGCGCCCGCTACGGCTGGCGTTTCAGGTAACGGAGGAACGCATCAAGGCAGCGCTGGCGGAAAAGGTGGTGCAAAGGCTGGCTGGGGCGGTGCAAACCCACCTGATTACGGCGCTGCAAACCCTGGAGGATGAGCCGCTCTGTCTAAGCCGGGCCTCGTTTAGCAAGCTGCTGAAGCAGGCCCTGGTGGTGCATGATGTGGATGCCCCGGTGGCAGTGCTGAAGGCGTTGCTGACTGTTTTTGGCGAGCGTCATCCAGAGGCAGAGATTTGCATGACCAATGACAAGCCGGAGCCAGATTCGGGCTTGCAAGATTATGAAAATGTGCCCTTGGGCGAGTCAATAGCTGACTACTTTGAGCGTGAAGTTAAATCCTATGTGCCTGATGCCTGGATCGATGAAGACAATCGAGATGCTTTGGATGGAGAGGTGGGCGTTGTAGGGTTTGAGATTCCGTTTAATCGAATTCTTTATAGCCAGCAAATAAAAAGCCTTGAAACGCAATATCACACCTATGAAGAATTCTCAATCAAGAAGTTATCTGCTGAGATAAATCAGATAGCCCATAACGAGACATTCACGAAAAAAAGTAATTCTCTATACATTCCAAAAAGTGGAAATTCTCTTGCTTTCACAAAAGCACCTGAAGAGAATAGCCAGTATCGTTACTTTCAAGTCGTCTTAAAGGATTTAGCAATCAATGATTATGTTTCTTTGTTCTTTAGGTCAGATCTTGGCAAGCTTATTCTTGAATCTTCTATGTCGGGTGTGACATTTAAAACGCTCGACAGGCAATCTCTAGAACGCTTGACAGTTGCTTTACCTTCTCGAACTACTCAAGAACAGATTCTAAAAAATCATCAGAAACTAAAAAAATTAAAAGAAGCCATGGAATTGTTCGACTCCGAGCTTTCACTTAATCCAACTAAGTCAATTTCGGTTTCAGAAAAATTAGACGATATGCTTAAAGTAATTGGCCAACTTAGTGAATCTGATAAGGTTCTTAGCTTAATAAGAAAGGGAGAATCTAAATGGCTTGAATTCAAGGAGACTTTAAACCTAGATCGAAGAAAGCAAACAAAAGAGACTTATATTGCGACAGAAGCACTAAAAACGATTGTCGCCTTCTTAAATACAGAAGGAGGGGTACTACTAATCGGAGTCAATGATCAGGGCGTGGTGACTGGATTGAATTCAGAAATAGAAAAAGATTATAAAAATAGCACCGACAAATTTTTGCAGCACTTCAAGAATCTAATTAAAGGAAAAATCGGAGAAGATTTTTACCCATACATTGAGCACAAAATTATTGAAGTGAATGATGAGCTTGTGTTGCAAGTAAAATGTACAAGATCTAGCAGGCCCTGCTTTTTAAATGAATTGGATTTTTATGTCAGAACAAATCCAGCGTCAGATAGATTGGAGGGGTATAAGTTGGTGAGTTACATTGAGAAGCATTTTTGGTCAGAAGGTGGGTAAATATAGTTGGTGGCAGAACACAAAAAATAAAGTGACTTGCATTTATCAAAAATATTTTTAGATTCAAACACAGTGATAAGCTTCAATCTCACAAGACTCCAAATCGCAGGAAAACAGTTTCTTAAGGCGGCTAATCCGACCAACCACTTCCAAACCGCCGTCTTTCTCGGGTCGATTGCCGATCTGCTGCAGGGTGACTTCAAGCAGTCGCAGTATGGCCGCATCATTTGCCGTTTACCCTGCGGCGGCGACTGGAGTGTTTGCTAGAGGCCACCAAGCAGACGGTTTTAGATGCGGCGAAGGAGCACCAGACCAAACCCGACCTGATGCGCGAAAAGCTGCTGCTGTGGGCCGCCAACCAGGCCCACAGCAGCGAAGCTGCGATTCGAGCCTTTTAGTTCCTTTGTATTGTCTGGATAGCTGCACCGTCGGCAACTAATCAACGGCAGCATAAGGGTTAGATCCTTAGAGTTTTTACCAGATAAGCTTATTGGCGGCACTTTCAGAAAAGTAGTCCAACCTTAGTCCAAGCGGCTGGTTTCACCCATTTCTAGCAATAAGCCTAGCTGATGAGTCAGGCTGTTCGTCATTAATGGCATAGAGCCTCTATCCCTTGCTGACAGAGCTGTACAGCCTTAGCGTAACTTTCTGCACGATTACTCACTCAACCCCTACCGTGGGAGCAATCACACGGAAACGAGCGACCGGCCAGGTTGAATACCTTTATAGGTTTATGAAGTAGTTAGATGATTCTAGGAACTACTATCCTTAATGGGATTGTAGCTTTTGACACCACGCAAAATTCCCGCTCACGGAAAAACGAGAGCGGGAACTACTATAATTAGTAATGACTCTTTCGCTTCCCGGCACAGAGTCACTCTGTTGATCAAGTTGGCTATTAACTACCCCAAAGGAGGTGAGAACGTTGCACAACTTAGACAGATCAGAGCTAATAGCTCTAATTTCGCTTGCTATAGCGCTAGTTGATCTTTTCAACGGGTAAGTTACCCCTTGAAACTCCGGCCATCTGAGGTGACACTCAATGGTCGGTTATTCTAAATTATACCACTTACTATTATAATCTTTGATCAAAGGTCGAGGCTTAGTTTCTTAAAAGACACAAACCATTGATGTATAAAGGGTTCAGCCCTTTGGGCTGCGATACATTGACTCTGATTTTGAATCCAGTAGTGAAATACATTGAATCCACTTCTGAGCCTATGGCTTGATGGGGAAGCACTTCTGGAGCATGGGGGGGAGACTCGAAAATGGAGTGGCGTGGGCTTACTGGTCATTCTGGTAGGCCCCAAAGTAGCGAAGCTGCGATTTCGGCCCATTTAGTTCACTTGTATGACTGGGTAGCTGCCCGTCTGGCAACCCTTCAACGGAATAATGGGAGTTTCAGCCTCTTAAAACAACGGAAACAGGCCATGTACTACTCAGTTTCCAATGAAAGTCAGTCCATTGTGAGCCCAGGAGTGTACTACCTAGATTCCTTGTCCTAACAGGGACTGAGCGGTAATTGGGCCGAAATCGCAGCTTCGCTAGTTTAAGGCCTGATAAAAGGGTTGCTTAGGGGCAAACACCGTTTGCCCCTAAGCAACCGGGGCTAGCCAAGTCGGATTGGGTATAACTTTCCGCTTAACTTTTCCAGGTACAAAACAGCTTTCCAGGGGGTACGATAGCTGAAAGCCCTTTCTAGTCAGCTTTTTGCTATTCCAGATAGCTGCTGGACGTAGTTGATGGAAAGAACAGCGTAAAGTACGTATAATTGGATAAGAAATTCCGTTCACTTTGTAGAACCTACACGCTTAGCAGAGCTGATTGGATTCGAATTTCATCACTGATGATTTTTGAATCCAATCAACAGAGAATCACCGGAAGGCCGGTGGTAGTGATAAGGTCACTCGAACCTAAGGAAGATTGCTCAAAATTGTCAGTAGATGTTCTAGGAAAGCACTACTGGTCAGCAGCTCAGATAAAACCTTCACTAGCACAGCAAAGGTTAGAGCGCCGATAAATTCGAGCACGAACTTCCTAGGCCCCTTTGGAAGAGGGGCTGGGATCACAGAGAAATCCTCCTGACTTACTAGTTGGGATTGGAGCAGCGGAACCGCCTTCTACCTTGGACAGTTGGGGCGGTTTTTGCATAGTTAGCAAGCAATCAGAACATTTTCGCACCGATACCTGTGTACCATCTCGCTAATTGTGCCACAGGGGAACTGTGGGTAGACAGAAAATCGCTATTTAGGGGTAAGCCATAGCGGCAACATTGGAACATTGAGAATGTTGGGCACAGCAGGTTTGATTCCTGTACGCCCACTTGTCAATTAGCTTAGAATCGGTCTGTTCAAACAGGCGAGCATACGACGAACTTTTTTCGTTTTAAGTCCTATCCCTCAAACCTTAAGTCCTTAAAGTTGGCTAGATCATTCTTTTTATTCCCATGTAGTCAACTAATCGGGCTATTCTTCGAAATCCTCCAAAAAACTTCCAGTCTGAGGATAAATTCCTAGATCTGTGAAATCCAGGCTAGGTTCGATAGTGATACCTGCTGGAAGGATAGATTGATAAAGAATAGACTGGACTAGTTGATTGTGGGTAAGACCTTTAACATCCTGTAGATCGGTCATAAATATGCAAGTCCCGTATAGCTCAGCCCCCTCTAAATCAGCCTCCTTTAAACAAGTTTTTAACATGTAAGCGTTCTGTAATTCTGCTTTTGCTAGAAGAGCATTTTTTAGACAGGTTCCCACAAGGTTCGTTTTTTGTAAATTAGCACGAAATAGCCAAGCATCTTCCAAGTCTGCTTGCTGCAAATGAGCTCCTTGTAAGTTAGCATTTGAAAGATTCGCTTTTTTCATTTTAGCGGTTCCCATTCTTGCATTTTGTAGCTTACTGCCTTCTAGATCAGCCTTTTCTAGATTTGCTCCCCAAAGGTTTGCCCCTCTTAGTTCGCAGTCTCGCAAGTTTGCCAGTGTTAGATGGGCGAAGCTTAAGTTTGCCCCATCAAGTTTTGCCCCATCAAGTTTTGCAGAGATTAAATTTGCGCCTTTGAGGTTCGCCCCACGAAGATCAATTCCCGATAAGTCAGCCCCTGGGGCTGAAACTCCTTCCAGGTCAACTCCGTCTTTATTTAAGTCTTCTAGAGCTTGTATCCTGCCCCCACTTCCTGTTTGACCCATGGCTGAGTTGATGACTTGCCAGGCTTCGTAGTGATCTCGCTTCTGGCGGTCTTTAATTTCGAGAATAAAAATGATTCCAGCTGAACCTAATGCTATCGATTCTAAATTCTCAAAAATAGTTTTTTGCCAGGATTTTCCTTCCTCCTTCTGAATCAGGTATCCAACAAAAGCTATTATGAGAACGACGGCAGTTCCTCTAATTGTCTTAGACTCAAGCACCTTAACCATTCGATGACGAATCTGATGGCGGCGCAAAAAATCAGCAGAGAGCCGTTTCAGCCCACCACCTTGGGAGCCATCTGATAACCACCTCCAAATCGTCTTCCGAAACTCCTTTGCGTCTCTCGTGTACCACTCATGTATCTCGGGCGATTTGTTTGCCATTGGCTTACTGTCAAAATTATTGACTTCTGCTAATAGCTTCACTCAAAACGAGCCTAATTCAGTATGGTTGCTTCGCGCGCGTAGTTAGCTAAGCCAAACTACACGCGCCAATTCCCTTAAGTTTGACAACTTCTGCCCCACTTCCGCTTCGCGAGAACCCCCAGCAAGCCGCCTCTACTCACCCTCAATTAGCTGCCAGAGACAGTCCCCCAAAGCCTATGAGGGTTGGTAGCTGAGTACGGGGCATGCGGTAGAGGTGTCGGCATGAGGGAAGGCCCGTCAGCGATTGTTACCCTCAAACGCTGGGCAAAGGCCAACCAGCTTGAGCCGCTGAACCTGAGGTACTGCCCCATAGCATAAGGGTTTCACAAGCTGCGCCAAGTCATTCTAGTGGTGCTTCTCATTTGTTTCTTGGGCTTGCCCTGCCCTTGCACCTAGTTTGACCGCCACCGGAGAGGCAACCGCAGGCGTAGAGAGGCCGCGTTGCGTTGGTTCTTGCTATGCAGTCAGTTCTGTTTGAGTTCGTTCAAGGTTCCGCAGCTGAGTTCGGCGCGGTTGAATGCTACTGACGAGAGAGCGATCGCAGCTTTACCGGCTTGGTGGCTGAGGTGTGGTTCTCTCCGCTCGACTTTATCCAAAATCCGCATTCACTGGCCGAGATACCAAGGGTTTTACAAGATGTAGGCAGGTCTTTTTCCAGAATTGCTGCCTAGGGCTGATATCTGAAAACTCAGAAGCCTTGTGGGGAGAGGGCTTTGTCTTCTGAGCTGCACTTAAATCCAAATGGATAAAGTCGAGCTAAGGAATAGCTATAACATCCGCTGAAACCATCCCTGCTTCTTGCAAGTAGTAATGCCATATGAGTAACTGTAATGAACAATCGGCCATGAGCATTTTTCCTACGATACGGATATCATCTCCGTTATATATTGAGAAATGTGCTCCTTCTGAATTCATCGTGGCTCTTTGGTCAGAAGAAAGAACTATGAAGCTATCGTAACCTTCGTAATCATTATCAAACAATACTGGACCCTCTCCATATTCATAAAGTGTGAGTGTGTCATAGATATCACCATTAGGGCTTTCGCATTGAGTATATTGAGCTAATGCGGGAGCAGCCGAGAGGGTAGTTGCAATCGCACTAGCAATTAAAGTTTTCAGCATATATTTCTCTCAATGAAGTGGTAATGATTAGAAATTGAGTAGTGTCCGAAAAGCCGGATACATTTCATTAGTTTCTACATTGATAATCTGGGGTTCACTTAGATGTCGACCATAATCAGTCAGCACTGTTACTCTGGCCTTTAGATAGTTGTGACCAATTGAATAAGACCACACATCGGTATAACCCATTGAATCCCGTGTAGCGTTATATCTGAGGATTCTAGATTCCTGATTTAGTCGCATATAGTAAAGGACATTGCCGTCGGCGGCTGTTTGCTTTGTAATTCTGACGATAGAGCCATCGTCTGAGAGAACTCCCCTTGCTCCATCTGCCCATCTGTAAGTTGTAGGGTTTTCATAGATCCCTCTAATAATTTGCCCAATCGTTAAATAATCTATTCCTTGGGAATGGGTAGTGTATTGAGAGAGCTGGCGTTGATAATTGACTTGCGTATAGGCAGGGCTAACACTGCCGAGAACACAAGCGGTAGCGGTGCTCAAGATCAAGAAACGTTTGAGCATAAGGGAGCCTGGCGATTGCTTATGCTCAAACGTTCCCAAAACTCACCTAGGGTCGGGACAGAAAACCTCATCTTTACCAAAAAAATACTCTTAGGCCCTAAAGTAGCGAAGCTGCGATTTGGGGCAATTTAGTTCCCATGAACTATACCCGCCTTTCTAGAGCCGAATTGCTATTTCATAGTCTTAAGTTGAGTCTCAGGGTCAAACAAGTGCTTGGCCTAAATTCGGCCTGAATTGAGATGTTGTAGTACGTCTGAAATGTCCTGCCTTGGTGAGACTCATCAGCT
>CAZBCV010000113.1:0-10250 GCA_964490495.1 uncultured Aureispira sp.
CTTCGGATTTTGTGCGCGTCTGCGCGTGGCCTCATAAAGGATTTTGTATTCTTCTTGATTAAATATTCCTTTAGGGGTGACACCTCACTTTCATTCCATGCTAATTCGGACATAGATTTTGTTTCCCACAAATCATCAGCATTTGATGGAAAGTATATGGTTTCCATAGATGTATTCTCGTCATCTTCCTTTTTACACGCTACTAAGGAAAAAATGAGAAGTAAAAATATAAAATGGAGTTTCATAATGATAAATTAAGTTTAGGTAATAATGGCTATAACGTATTGGACAAGTATAAAGTATCCATCCGAGCAACCCCATATTTTATGATAGGCAATTAGTGCTTAATTTTGCCAAAAATAATAATATATGTCGAGTTATACGTTATCTGCACGAGAAAAGATTCTACAAAGTAGATTACCCGGAGAGAGCATAAGAGAGTTAAGTGTACGGAGTGGAGTTAGCACCACATCATTATACCATTGGGCCAAAGATCAAGATCCGTCTTTTGCTCCAATTAAGATCCATGATCGGCCGACAATAATTGACACCCCTATACGGATTACTCATGGATGCTTTACGATAGAATTGCCAATCCATACAGATGCGGGTTTCATAAGATCGCTTTTAGGATGCTAAGTTTTTCGGCCCATCATAGCTATTACCTATACACTATAGCTGTTGATATGCGCAAAGGTTATGACGGATTGAGTGGTATTGTACAAAATGAGATGGGGCGTCGTCCTACCGATGGGAGTGTATATATATTCTTCAATGGAACGCGCGACAAAGTCAAGATGCTCATCTGGGATGTCGACGGATATGTCATCTATGGAAAAAGGCTAGAGAAGGGACGTTTTGAACAAATATTGTCCCAAGACACAACCAATCAATTCCAAATAGCATACAAACATCTCGTCATGCTCATGAGTGGGATAAGTCTCATAGGCTTGCGCCAAAAGCCTAGATACGACCTAGTAATAGGTAAATAGGGCTTCAAAATTATGTGCATGAAAATATTGCAAAATAGTTGTTTATATATAGGATATATTGTATATTTGTCCTATGGATTACGAAGCTTTATTAGCCAGAAATGATGAGTTGACCAACTTAGTAGCTAAGCTCACTCACGAGTTGGAGCAACTAAAACGGCTAATCTATGGTAGTAAAAGTGAGCGGTTCGTATCTGCACCGATAGACATACACCAAGGCAACTTATTTGGCGATGAGCAAGTAGAACAAATCGAAGCAGAGCAGGTAGAAACCCAAACCATCACCTATGATCGTAAGGCACCTAAGAAGCACGAAGGCCGTAATGAGATCCCAGATCACCTACCTGTAGAGATCGTCATCATCGAACCCGAAGAAGACACTACAGGCATGGTCAAAATAGGAGACGAAGAGACCATCAGCCTTGAATATACAAAAGCAAGCCTGATAAAAAAAATCACTCGCCGTCCCAAGTATGCAAAAGCTAATGGTGAAGGCGTCATCATCGCACAGCTACCGAGTCGACCAATTGACAAATGTATCGCCGAAGCAAGCCTACTGTCGCATATCATCATAAGCAAATTCATCGACCATCTACCATTTTATCGTCAAATTCAGATGTTTAAGCGGGATTTTGATTGGACATTGAGCGATAGCACCATCAACGATTGGTTCGCAGCCTGCTGCAAGCTCCTAGAGCCACTCTACCAGCTGATGCGCACGCACGCCCTACAGAGTTCCTACTTACAAGTGGACGAATCGCCCATCAAAGTCTTAGATAGTGACAAACCAGGTAGTACCCACCAAGGATACCAATGGGTTTACCATAACCCCATCGAGCAAATCGTCTTTTTCGATTATAGGAAGGGACGCGGCATGCACGGACCCAAAGAAACACTAGCTGGTTACAAAGGATACCTCCAAAACGATGGATATACCGTCTATGACAAAATCGGCCAACATCCCGACATTCAATTGGTAGGATGTTGGACTCATGCAAGAAGATACTTCCATGAATCCATCGACAATGATCGCACTCGCTCAGAACACGTCCTACAACTCATAGGAAAGATTTATGATATAGAACGTACTATCAGAGAACATAACCACGATGATCGAAAGATTTATCGCCTAGAACACACACGTCCAATAATGGATGAAATAAAATCCTATATCGAAAAACAATCCATCATCGTACAACCCAAATCAGCCATAGGCAAGGCCATGACATACTTTGTCAACCAATGGCCTAAGTTACAAAATGTCTTGGATCATGGAATGCTCGAAATAGATAATAATCTTATCGAAAATAAAATACGCCCACTAGCTCTAGGACGCAAAAACTATCTGTTCGCAGGATCGCATGATGGTGCTCGACGAATAGCTATGATGTATACGTTTATGGCCACTTGCAAAGCCAACGAGGTTAACCCTAACGATTGGCTAATTAATGTCTTGACCAAAATCAATGACACCAAACTATCCGAAATCCATAAGCTAATTCCTAACAAAAATTATACGTAGTTGCTCGGGTGCTTACAAGTAATTGGAAAATCCTTAGGGATGAATTCTATGATATTGACCCATTTGACAAATCAATAACAGAGAATGATAAATCGGTAAACGTATTCCAACAAGAAGACTTATTACTTCTAAATAATGGTGAATACTTTATTGACCTTGGCTGGTATGGTGGGAATCAAAATGGACATTACACACTTTATCTTTACAAAGGTGAAAATTGGCACAACTGTCAACTATTAGAGAAGTACAGCACAATCGAATATCAATTTTTAACTGAGTCTATAAATACAATTGCAAGGAATGTCGATGATAAATTTTATGATAAAATAGAAACAAATAGTGGATCAATAGATGAATTCTCTTCAAATGAATTAGTTTCTAAGTTTCAAATCACACATTCTATTTTAAAACATCCAGACAAAATACTTGCATTAGAGTTTTACTTGAAATCTAATAAAAACGATAATGAAGGTGACTCTTGGATTTTTGGACACAACCCAAATATTGAAAATCATTTATTGAGTTTGACAGAACCAGAATCAATCAAACTTCATACAGAAGTATTAAAATGGAATGAATCCGAGAAAGGCAACATAGCGGATGCAATTTCAGATACTAAAAACAAATACATTGATGGTCAATACATTTATGGGAAAATATTCCTATCAATAGATGATTTCGAAACACTTGAGTATTTGATCCAAAATTTGGCTATGATAGTTTGGGAGTCAAAGAAAAAGAGACCAATTGAATTTTACATTAAAATTCTTGATAAAGTCAAAGCTTTAAATAAACAATTGGATAATGGGTACAATCATTTAATAGGAATAATTGAAAAAAAAATTGAAAAAGAAAAAGCTGATAACAATGTTAATGACGTTCATGCAGGTTAAATGCCGTCACGACGCATGTACTAACCGTTATACTATTTTACAAAAATTATCCAATAAGGAAGCAGTAGTGTTTTGATGATTTAATTTACAAATTTTGTATTCAAAATTATCCTGATATTTCAGTAACAATGATCAATTAATTAGACTATTTCGACTAAGTATTTTATTAATTTTAACCACACGACTCAATATGGAGCCAAATAAAAAAGCCATTGTGTTAGTATCACAATGGCTTTTTTATCATCAAAAATGACTATTCTCTAATGAATTTTTTCATCTAAAATATCAAAAAAGACTATAACCTAAAGTCAATGTTAGTCTATCTGGCGTCGTAGCAAACTTAGATTGCTTCACACCATAAAAAATGTGGTCGCCAACAGTTCTAAATGAACGATCGAATTTTAAATCAAAGGCCCACTTACCCCAATCATATCCAATAGCGCCACTAAAGCCTGTATTGAGTTTCCTATAGTTAATTGTAATATTTTCTACATTATTCAGTTCGGAATCCATCTTCAATATTGATTGAAAAAATGGCCCCACCCCTATTCTAAATCCATTAGAATGAAGACCTGCAATCACTTGTAAATCTATGTGCTGAGATCTATCCGTAAATACATCTTTTGATACTATGTCGCTGACCCCACTCGCCACTTCAAATCGAGTCTCATTCACCCCATACATTGCCTGAGCATCTAAAAACAAAAAACCTGTCTTTTTTTGCATCCACAAGCCCACATTAAATTGTGGTGCAGATTCTAAATAACTTATTTTTAGTGATGTAAAATTAATTCCATCAACCATTAAAATGTTTTCGGGGCGAGATGTGCTTACACCTGCACTTACTTTTGCTCCAAACCTAAAAATAGATTTAGAAGAAATACCTCCATCTTGAGCCATTATAGTTTGCATTCCTAGCAAAGTAACTACTGCTAAAGTTACAACAATTTTCAACTTACACATATTATTATTTTTTAAAATTTTTTACTACATAAAATCATGATTAAAAACGGCCCAACAAAATAATATATTGCACGAGTATCAATAAAGGATTTGTTAACGAATAATAATCACATAAAACTCTATAATACAAAATTAAATACTGAAATTAGCTTACAGCCATTACAGACAAAATTCAAAAATTTTATTAAGCTTAAAAACAAAAAGCTGTTCAACAAAAACGTTAATTTTTATCAAAGAAATAGTAATTGGAGTTAAATCCCATTAAGAAGAGTTACTTTTGTATTGTAATATAAATTTTTTGGCTAACAAAAATTCTAATTTCTTTCTTTGGTTTGTGTGTCCATGAAAAAAAGTAAACATAGAAATTTTTGAAAATAATGATAAGAAATCATTGGCAGCCTTGAACAAATCATAAAAAAAATCAATAAATATGAAGATAGTTATAGTAGGATGTGGGAATATGGGAATGGCTTTTGCAAGATCATTCATTCAATATGATTTAGTAAAAAGGGATCATCTTTTATTGATAGAAAAGAACCAACAAAGGTGCGAAACTTTAGCCAATTCTAGAGAAGGTGTAGTGGTCAATACTATCAATGATAAGATAAAATCTTATGATATAGTGATATTGGCAGTGAAACCACAAGATTTTGATTCCATGGCTCTAGAACTTAAAGACAATTTGTCCGCTGATCAAATCGTACTTTCTATTATGGCTGGAATTCCTATTAGCAAAATCCAAAAGAGCTTAAACCACGACCAAGTAGTAAGAGCTATGCCAAATACACCCGCAATGTTAGGCAAAGGAATAACCGGCTTCACATCCTCTGAGGGTATTCCCATTTCTAAACTATTCAAACTTGAAAACCTTATCAATGCTACAGGCCGTTCAGTCTATTTAGAAGATGAAAACATGTTAGATGCCGTTACAGCATTGAGTGGAAGTGGTCCAGCCTATTTTTATTATATTGTAAAACATATGATAGCCGCAGGTCAAAGAATGGGTTTTGACGAAGGAACAGCCGCGCTTTTCGTAAAACAAACCATGATAGGTGCCTACCACCTTATCAACAATGCTGAAATGGACCTTGACAAACTTATCAAAGCCGTAGCGTCAAAAGGTGGTACAACTGAAGCTGCACTGGCCGAATTTGAAAAACATCATTTAGATGAAGCCATTATTCAAGGTATTCTTGCAGCTGAGAAACGTGCCAAAGAACTTTCATTATGATGCAATTTTGATAAGTTTCATTACCTCACTAATTGTAAAATTCAAATTTCTCTGCATCAAACGTGCCCAAATCACTCATCTTGATTTTTGGAATCACCAATAGTGCCATAAAAGACAAGGTCATGTAGGGCGCATTGAGCTGACAACCATTGTCTCTAACAAATTTATTTATTTGTTCGTAAAGTTGTGCTATTTCATTCACTGGCTTGTCACTCATCAAACCTGCTATGGGCAATGGAATCAAATGGGTTTCGTGTGGACTCACCGCTGAAAGTCCGCCTTGCGCCTCTATGACTGAGTTGATGGCTTTGACCAAAAGAGTGTCGTCGTCTCCTACTGCAATTATATTGTGCGAATCATGCGCCACAGTGGATGCAATAGCACAATTCCTTAGGCCAAAATTTTTGATAAAACCCACGGCAACAGGTGCATCTTTATATCTATTTTTAATACAAATCTTGATAATATCCCTTGAATTGTCAGAAACACAAAACCCACCCAATGTTGTAGGTTGTTCGAAAAGTTTTTCAGTAATTAAAGCACCGTCAATGGCACAAATGATGGGAACATCTTTTCTAGTTTCAGGGCTAAGGACATCTTCAACAGTAATGGGACTTGTGCAGAAATTATTGATAATCTCTTGCTTTTTATTCAATATTACACTTTGTCCATTTTCAAAAACAATATTTCCATCAATAAAAGTTTTGACGACTTTCATTTCCTTAAGATTGTTGACGACGATGAAATCTGCTTTGTCCCCTACCCTCAACATCCCTACATCTAATTTGTAATGTTCAACAGGATGAACACATGCTATTTGCAAAACATCCATCAAATCATAACCTAATTCAAGAGCACGCTTCACCAACAAATTGATGTGTCCAAGCATCAAATCATCAGGATGTTTGTCATCACTACAGAACATCAGGCTATCAGGATGAGTGCCCATCAATGGGTGGAGTGCCTCAAAATTTTTGGCAGCAGAACCTTCACGAATAATGACTTTCATGCCATAGCTTATTTTTTCTAATGCCTCTTCTAATGTAAAACATTCATGGTCGGTAGTAATTCCATGTGAAATATATTTTTTTGCCATTTCACCTCTTAAACCTGGTGCGTGACCATCAATGGGTTTTCCATATTTTAACGCACAATTAAGCTTAGCCATAACCATTGGGTCTTCATACAAAACACCAGGATAATTCATCATTTCTGACAAATAATAAATATCTCCGCGAGAAAGTAAACCATCGATATCCTCAACATCTATAGTAGCACCAGCATTTTCAAAACTTGTGGCCGGTACGCATGAAGGTGCTCCAAAATGAAATTTCAAACCTGAGTCTTTGGCGTTTTCTAACATATAGTTTACACCTTCAAGTCCGCAAACATTGGCGATTTCATGAGGGTCGGATACTGTAGCTACTGTTCCATGACCGACAGCAATTTTAGCAAACTCATGAGGAGTCACCATTGAACTTTCAATATGAATATGTGCATCTATAAATCCCGGTATTATCCAAACATCAGGAACAATATCGCTTTCGTAGATAGCGGTAATTTTTCCATCGTTTACTTGAAGAGTTCCCTGGAACTGTTTGCGGTGAAACACATCTATGATATGACCTGATATCTCCATTGTTTTACATTTATTTTTTTGCAAAGTTAAAATAATTTCAAGAATAAACTATAGGTTCTCCTTGTCACTCCATTATAAATTAAAAGTTAATGTTATTAAGAGTATTTCTAAAAACTGCCCTTTAAGTGTCTATTAAACACAAACGACAACGGCCCACCTTTTCAGGCAAGCCGTTGAATTTGAGATTGAGTTTTGAGTTATCAATACAATATGTAAAAATAATTCAAACCTTAAGAAAATTTATAATTTTAAAAAAATTATTCTGCTATTTGGATAGTATCAGGTGCAGCACCGCCAGAAACTATCATGGCTGTAATCACACATAAAACAAAAAGACTTGCAGCTAAACCCCAAGTGATTTTTTCAACAAAATCAGCAGACTTCGCTGCACCAAACATTTGATTGGCCGCTGTTCCTCCTAATGTTGAATCTATACCACCTCCTTTGGGGTTTTGGATCAATACAACTATCATTAATAAGATACAATTGATAGCAATTAATATGGTTAATAACGTACTCATAAATTATATTTAAACTATTATTTTAAAAGATTTTCAATTTTAGCCGCAAAGTAACGACTTTTTTCTGGAATTCTATGCATTAATTGTCCATACATTTTTTTTGCATCATCAAAATGTCCTTGTTGTACTAGTAAATCAGCTAATGATTCTGACACTAGTTCGTTTGATTTTGTAACAGATTTCTTTGCGATATCTGCCAATTCTTTCTTTTTTTGAGCTTTTAGTTCTTTGGCAATCTTCTTTTCTACATCATCTCTTTTAAATGACAAAAGCCATTGACTGTAAGCCGTGATGCCTGCAAACTGATTCAGCTTAAAATTTGTGGACTTATTGTTTTTCTTTTTATTCTTCTTTTTCTCTCTTTTGGGAGCTATTTCAAAATCCTCTTTTACCGTATCTGACATCTCTTTATTTTTTTCAGAGTTTAATGCATCATCTTTTGGAGATTCAAATATTTTATCCTGTTCCAACTCAATATTTTCTTCAGTGGCAACCGATTCTGAAAAGTTAGAGTCCTCAGGCTTCATATTTAAATTTTGTTCGTAACCCAATTGCGCCATATTGGTTTCTTTATCTACTAACGCTTCTAACATCACTTCTTTTTCATTAATTAAAGCGGGAAGTTCAATATGGGTTTCAGATGAGGTGGCATGCTCAGTAAATACATCAAAAGAGTCCAAATTATTCCAACCAAAAGTTCTTAAAACATAATCTTCATTCCTCAGTGCTGTATCATGCGTATAAGAATGAGACATCTTTTTAGCTAATAGGATGTGGTACAATTGACATGCAGGATTTTCTTGAATTAGGAGTTCAATTTCTGTGACACTCAAGCCATCCAAATCTGATGTATTTTGTAAAAACTGACTAGGTTGTATATCAATCATGCCACAAAGGTATAAAAATGATTAAAATGATATCACATTAACACACAAAAAAATAAATAATAATGTTATCTTTTGGGTATGTGATAATGTCGTATTAACTTTGCATTTTATTAATTTCAATTGATTTTAGAATATTTAACATCAAACCATATGAGTAACGGACTTTTAAAAGGAAAAAGAGGGATAATATTTGGCGCTTTAGACAGTAAATCTATCGCTTGGAAAGTAGCCGAAAAATGTGTTGAACAAGGAGCGAATATAGTATTGACCAATGCACCTGTCGCTCTCAGACTAGGAGAAATCAATACTTTAGCAGAAAAATTGAACACAATAATTATCCCAGCAGATGCCACAAAAGAAGAGGACTTACAAAATTTATTAACTCAGGCTATGGAACACTTGGGTGGAAAAATAGATTTTATTTTACATTCCATAGGCATGTCTGTTAATGTACGCAAAAAGAAAGACTATACAGATCTTAACTATGAATGGATGAAAACAACTTTTGATGTTTCAGCGATTTCATTTCACAAAGTAATGCAAGTAGCCTATAAAATGGATGCAATCAATGAATGGGGTTCGATATTAGGTCTTTCTTACATAGCAGCACAAAGGACCTTCCCCGATTATAGCGAGATGGCGGAATCGAAAGCATTATTAGAAAGTTTTGCTCGAAGTTTTGGGTACCATTGGGCTAAAAAAGCTAAAGTGAGAGTCAACACACTTTCTCAGTCGCCTACCGTTACAACTGCTGGCAGTGGTGTCAAAGGGTTCACTGACTTCTTTGGCTATGCCGACAAAATGTCGCCATTGGGAAATGCTGATGCTGAGGCTTGTGCAGACTATTGTGTGACATTGTTTTCAGACTTAACTCGAATGGTAACGATGCAAAATCTTTTTCACGATGGAGGATTCAGTTCTATGGGTATGGCTCCAGAACTATTGGAACAAGAATAATCACAAATATTTTAAGCAAAAAGGTTTCGTATGGGGATACGAAACCTTTTCTTTTTTTACCTTGCCTCTTGGAAAATTCTTTCTCCAAAGATGATAATTATCATCAAGGCTAATGTGAATATGATCATGGGTTAAAAATTTGATACAAAGTAATATAATAAGAACGAAAAAAACAATAGTTAAGCCAAATTTTATATCATTTTATTGAAAATTTAACTTAAATTACATTAAAATTAGTTAGTTTTTAAAGTTTTTGTTATTGGAATTCCTTCTTACGTGGTTTCGACTTCATTGCATTGCGCTCAACCACCGGTTCCACTAATTATTTTTACGATAGGGAATGAAAACAAGAGAATTTTAGTTTTTTATTACTATTTCAATTTTTCACAAATGCCATTTCGTTGCTCGGTGATTGAACGTGTCATGATGGCTTGCCGAAGCGCAGTTTACGGAGCCGATGGTGGTTGAGCGTGCCATGCTGAGCGATAGTCGAAGTACAGTTTACGGAGCCGATGGTGGTTGAGCGCAACTTCGTGGAGCCGAAACCACCTATTGGAATTCCTTCTCTCGTGGTTTCGACTTCGTTGCACTGCGCTCAACCACCGGTTCCACTAATTATTTTTACGATAGGGAATGAAAACAAGA
>CAZBCV010000114.1:0-10136 GCA_964490495.1 uncultured Aureispira sp.
TTGTCGGAGATGGCTATTTGCAACTGGCCACTAGCCATTTGCTGAGTGGTGATGGATACGTTTGATATGTATTCACTTCCTGACTCCCGCTTTGGCGGGACTTCGCTTTGCTTGTTTTGACTCTCGCTAGCGCAGTGGGTAGCAGTATGGAGTGCATTCTTTAGGCTGTCAATTTTGGACTGTTGGGCGTAGCCAAATCTGCAAGTAATTGTGGGAAGGAGTGTAAGGGTTAATTTTTTCATAGTTGATTGGTTTTAGAAATTTGCAAATCTGCCAAAAGACGTTCACGCTCCAACTCGGCTTTTAGTTCAGCTTCTGAAGGCAAATACAAAAGGTATTTTGAAGCGAATAGTTGCTGACTTTCACTGAAAACAGAGTATTTTACAACAGCTTCAGACTTTTCAGAACACAAGATAATACCTATGCTTGGGTTATCACCTTCTGTTTTATAAAGATCTTCATACATTCTTACATACATATCCATTTGCCCAATATCTTGATGTGCCAGTTTGCCAATTTTAAGATCAATCAGCACAAAGCATTTGAGTATATAATTGTAGAAAACCAAATCTATAAAAAAGTCTTCCTCACCTGCCCGTATATATTTTTGACGGGCAACAAATGAAAATCCATTACCAAGTTCTAATAAAAATGTTTGAAGATTATTGATGAGCAATTGTTCTAATTCGCTTTCATATAGCTCATATCCAGCTTTTACATTTAAGAACTCAAGCACATAAGGATTTTTAATAAAGTCCAAATTGCTGCTGCCAATCGTGGATATTTTTTCGCTGGCTTCATTTTCGATAGCTTCTTTATTTTGGCTGGCCAGTAACCTTTCAAAATAAAAAGCATTGATTTGCCTTTCTAATGCCCGGGTGTTCCATCCTCCTTTGATAGCTTCTTGTTCATAAAATGTTCTTGCTTGTGGGTTTTGCACACGCATCAATAATTTGTAATGCGTCCATGTCAATTCTCTCCGCAGTGCGGAGAGAATTGGGAATTCTGTATAGAACTGCCTGTAATTCCAAAGGCTTGGCTTAGAAAAACCACTACCGTACTCTTCTTGAAGCCTTTTTGCCAACTCTGCAATCAAATATTTACCATACTCAGCACGTTCTTTGCCTTGTTGTTCTTCTTCTACAATTAGCTGCCCGAGCTCCCAATACGTTTTTACCATACTGGCATTTACTGCCTGGTAAGCGGTTTTGCGACCATTTTGAATAATTATTCTAGCTTCAGAATGTAAACTATCTATGTTTTTTATTATCTCCATTTTCAAATAGTTTTGATTGGTAATATTATAATAAAAGTGGTTCCTTCTCTTTCTACACCTGCCTGTCCGGCAGGCAGGATTTCCACTTCTATTGTTCCTCCATGCGCCTTCACAATATCATATGAAAGAGACAATCCCAGACCCGTTCCTTGCCCAGTGGGTTTAGTTGTAAAAAAGGGTTGAAAGATTTTGTCTTTGATAGCATCGGGGATGCCGGAGCCGTTGTCTTTTACAGAAATTTGCACTTTATCTCTCATTGTTTTGGTGGACACTATAATTTCTGGTTTAAAATCTTTTTCTCCTTCACAGCTCCGTTCATGCACCGCTTGAAAAGCATTATTAATTAAATTCAGTAATACCCTTCCCATATCTTGCGGCACGACATTTATTTTGGGTAAATCCGAATCAAAATCAGTTTCGAATGTGGCATTAAAAGATTTATCCTTGGTTCTCAGTCCATGGTAGGATAGCCTTAAGTATTCATCTGCCAGTGCATTGATATCGGTGAGTTCTTTGGTGCCGCTATTACTGCGGCTGTGTTGCAGCATTCCTTTAACAATGGCATCAGCACGCTTGCCGTGGTAGGTGATTTTTTCGAGGTTTTGTTTGATGTCATCCGCTATCGTAAAACCTTCTTCTGTATCACCTTTTTTAAATTCGTCCTTCATCTCATCGATCAGTTCACTGCTCAATTCTGAAAAATTGTTGACGAAGTTGAGCGGGTTTTGTATTTCATGGGCAATGCCTGCGGTGAGTTGGCCCAGGCTGGCCATTTTCTCGGATTGTATGAGTTGAGCTTGGGTAGATTTGAGTTCATGAATTGTATTTTGTAGCTGAATTGTTCTCTCATCCACCATCCTTTGCAGTTCTTCATTCTTCTTTTTCGATAAATCTGTTGCCCAAGCATCACCCTCAACATCAATTGCTCTGGATGCATGAAAATGTGTGCAAAGCCAACGTACATCTATAAACTCAAAAATGATGCTTAATCGCAAAACATTTTCATGCCTGACCCCATCAATGGTCATCATTATTCTTATTTCATCTACGTAAATGGCTACGTTTTCTTGATGTGAAATCCTGCGGGACACAGGAGAAAATTCAAACTGAATATCTAATCCAACGGACTGCTCTTTTTGTATCCTCCATCCTTCATGCAATTCAATAAGGTTGAAAATTGTTTCATCCAGGTTGGCTCCGTACCCCATTATATCAGGAACAAACAACAAAGATATTTTTTCCAATGGGAAGCTATTCTTTAGAAGTTCAACAAAGTGGCAGTATTGTTCTTCAAGCTTTTCAGCTTTTCGATTTGTCATAATTCTACTGTTAAAATGGGATAAAAATATTTAAAAAATTGGCAATTGAATGATGAATTCAGAACCTTCCATTTCTTTACTTTCCACCTTCAGGTCCCCACCATGCGCCTTGACTATATCATACGCCAAACTTAAACCCAATCCAGTTCCCTGACCGGTAGGTTTGGTAGTAAAGAACGGTTGGAAGATTTTGGATTTAATAGAGTCAGGGATGCCAGGGCCGTTGTCTTTGACGGAAATCTCGATTTTGTCGCCTAAATTTCTAGTAGAAACAGTAACCATGGGCTGTTGGGGAGCCGCATGACCTGTCCCAACTGCCTGAAAGGCATTATTAATCAGGTTCAAAATCACCCTTCCGATATCCTGTGACACCACATTTACTTTGGGCAGATTGGGATCAAAATCCGTTTTATAGTCTGCATTGAAACTTTTGTCTTTTGCCCGTAGTCCATGATAAGAAAGTCTTAGATATTCATCTGCCAGCACATTGATATCTGTGGGTTCTTTTTGATCTGAATTGGTTCTTGAGTGCTCCAACATCCCTTTTACGATACTACTGGCGCGTTTGCCGTGATGATTTATTTTTTCGATATTCTGTTTTAGATCATCAGCTATTGATATGCCTTCTTCGATATCTCCCTTTTTCAGTTCTGCTTTCATTTCATCAATGAGTTCTGTGCTCACTTCACTAAAATTATTTACAAAATTCAAAGGATTCTGAATCTCATGGGCAATACCAGCGGTGAGTTCACCTAATGAAGCCATTTTTTCGGCTTGAATGAGTTGGGTTTGGGTATCTTTTAGGCTATTAAGAGTGTTTTCTAATAACTTATTTTTCTTTTTTATCTCTTGATTTTTTTGAGTCAATTCTTTGGTCCGCGCTTCTACACGCTCACCCATTTCCTCGTACAATGATGCATTTTCTAAAGAGGTAGCCACTTGTCCTGCCAAGACCTTAATAAGCTCTACTTTATTAATTGAAAAGACGCCCTTTACTAAAGAATTTTCAAAATAAATAATGGCTTTTATCTCATTGTTTTTAATAACAGGAAAAACCATAGCCGATTTAGGTTGTGTCTTACTTAAATACAAATCAGAATTAATGTTTATTTCATCTTTTAAAATGTGCAAGTCCAAAGATTTTTGTACTAATTGAATTAAACTTTTGGGATGTTCCAAATTATTTAAAGGCTTCCTTGACAAATCGACCATTTGGCTACCTTTTTTTTCAGCCACGATTTCCCAATCTCCATCTTTAGGTTGATAAATACAAACTTTGTCTGCACCAGCATTTTCGATCAATATTTGTGTTAGTCTTTCCAATATACTTTCTGTTCTTATTTCACTTGATATTAATTGTGAAGACTTTAATAGGCTTTCAAAATCTATATTTATTTCTTTTTCATTGTCTTCTTGTTTTATCATAGTATTTGCAAACTCTTGATTGACTAAGTCTTGCGCCGATGTAAAACCCCAGTCAGCAAAGATTCTGCTTACTTCTTCTATCTCAGCTTGATGCCAACTAAATTTCAAAACAGAATACCTATGTCTCAGTTTAATCCACTTGGACAATCCTGAACCATATAAAATATCATGTTTTTCAAAAAAGTCAATGGATGTATCTATGTGAAGTAAAAACAATGCTGAATCGCCATGTCTTTGCGCCATCAAAGCCTCTCCCAAATGATACCATGCCCCAAAATTAAAAGGAGCGTACCCTGCCCACTCTTTAATTAAGGAAAGATATTTTTTTGCAGTTTTCAATGGAACGTTTTGATCTTGAATCACACATAAAAAATTAAAAGTATAATTAATCACATTCAAAAAAGAGCCCAATCCAGTTTTTTCAATTTTTGTTTTGGCGTCTTCTAGGTAAGGTAATCTATCATTACAGCTGTTTTTTAAAAGACACATTAAAGTTATCAATGTATCATGCAGGTGAATAGATGTAATTTCATTGCGTTCTTTAAGCTTTGGAAGATCTTTCGCAGTAGAAAAATATTCGCCTTCCAATATTTTAATATCATTTTGATCCTCATTGATATTCTCTATAAACTGTAGTAAAATGTCTAAGAAATTACTAATCATAATCTGTTTCTTGTCTATGCAAGTCTGTCTATAGCCTAGATACTCATTTTGTAGAGATGACATTCGCTCTCCTTCAAAAAACCGAAAAATAGAAGCTATGCCTAATGAATAATACCCTATACTAACTGACCCAACTTCAAGTGAAGAAACGTAGTTTTTCATCAATAAGCGTGCATTTTCCTTATTTGATGCTATCCAAAATCTTGTGAGGCCGTAATGTATAAATTGGCAAACTACACTAGAACTTAAATTTTTATATTTATTATCGTATTCGTAGGCCAAAGCTATCATTTCTTCACACCGACTAAATTTTTTGCGATAAGCGGATATAGAAAAACCATACGTCGCAAAAATGAGAGCTATAGACTTATGAGCCCCTTCTTTGAGAGCTAATTTTATAGTTTTAGATATCACTTCTGGCAACGATTGAGGAGAAGCAAGGAAAAAGCTACTTGTAGTTTCTGAAAGGAGTTGCAATTTTATTCTACTCAATTCATCGGTAGCTAAAGGTAAATTTTTAAGAGTTTCTATACTTCTTTTATTAATAGCAATAGTGGTTGTGACCATATCATAAATAATCCTCATCAAAGAAGGATTAAGAACTATGTTGACCCCAAGACGCTTTAATGAATCAACAGAATAAAGAACGGAATCTTGAAATTTTTGCTCATACATTAATGTTCTGCTGTGGAGCGAATCGAGTTTGGCTCTTTGTAGAAAGTTATAATTATTTTCATCATTGATTTGTTTTCTCATTTCATAGTAACTATCAAAATTTAAATTTGCAGCCCACATTTCCATCAACTCTATTTGAAATTCTAATTTTTCATTTTCGTTTTCAAATAATTCTGCCCTCAATATTGTTTCTAAATAACTCACCGCATCATCAAAAGCAGCCAGTGACATTGCTTTATTACTTGCACTTTTTAATATATTTTTACTATCTGAGAGGTATTTTTTAGGGAGTTTTGTGAGGTAATTAGCTAATTTAAAAAGTAAAATATCATCATTTTCGTATTTGTTTTCTTTTATGATAATTTCTGTAATTTTTGACGTATATTCTATGTAAGTTTGTGGTGCCAAAGATTTCAAAATGTACTTATATGTCTCTTGATTGACAAATTGGAATAGAGTTTCTTCATCCTTAGGAATAATTATACTTTGTCGATGCAAAAAGTTCATCAAAGATTTTTCTTCTTCAATATCCTCATTTTCGAGCAAAAGTCGTACAAGTTTTGAATCAAAACTAAATCCAATAGAAGCACATATTTGGCCGACTCTCTTTGTCATATCATTGAGTCCAGCATATCTCAATGATATAATCTCATCTATATTGTTTGATATATTAATAGTTCGTAGTCCATCGATATCCACATGCCAACAATTTTTAGAATAATCAGCGACAATAAACTCGTTTTGTGATGCCATTCTCATAAATTCTTTCAGGAGAAATGGGTTGCCAAGAGTAGCACTCCACGCAATGGATGTCACTTCATTGACTTGAGTGGGATTTATTTTTGATTTTATAAATATTTCATTGTAGTCAGAGCCATCTATAGCAGTAGAATAAATTCGTTTGATTTGTTCCTCTTTTAAAAATTCAGAAAATTTTTCTATCAATGGATGAGAATTGTCTTCTTTCCAAGAATTGTCAGAACAAATCAATACAAAATTCTTGATATCAGCCTCTTTCATTAAATTTTGAAGTAAATTTATACTTTGTGCTGTAGCTTGATGGAAATTGTCTATCAAAAAAACTATGGGGTTTTTAGTGGGTTTCAAAACAGAAAAAACCTTACTTAAAACAAATGACAATCTGAATAATAATTCTCTTTGACCTTGTACTGCCACAAGTTCTTTTGTTTCCAGGATTTTCCCCCATTCAGGACTCAATTCGGAAAAAACAGCTAAATTATCTCCCAACTCTTCAGCTAAATGGGTTTTAATCATGTCCAAATTAGAATGTTCTGATTCAACTAACTCTTTCAGATACTTCTCTAAAGCATCAACAAATATTTTAAAAGGTGATTCATGATCCACTTGTCCATCACTATAGAAATATTTATAATCATTAAGATTTAATTTATGAATCACATTTTGTAATACTGAGCTTTTGGTAGAAGAATCGGACTCCCCTATGAAGCACATTCCCTTTGAATTATTTGAATTAATATTTTCAATAAACTCAAATACGGAATCTATGGAATCACCATCTTTTTTAAATTCATCATAAAGTTGAAAAATTGGTGATAAATCTTTGGTCCCTAATGTTATTGAAGGCGAGGCTTGAGGATTGAGAAAATAATTATAAGCTAAATCCCAATCATATCTCAAGCCATAAAAAGACTGATATCTCATATCTTTGGTCTTAGAGAGTAGCTTGTCTATAATGTTTTTTAGTATTTTCAATTTTTCTTCTACTTCCACTTCTCTGGGTTGCGTAGCTATATGCTGCCAAAAGACCTTCATTTTATCTCCCTGAGAAAAAGCATCTTGTTTAAAAAATAGTTTATAAAGTATGAGTCCTAATCTATAAAAATTGCTTTTGTAATCGGGACTTTGGTTTATACGGCCTGTTTCCTCTGGTGAATAATAGGTAGGTGCTATCTTATTTAAAGATGGGTGATAGTTTATGTTTACAATAATTTCATTATTCCTATTCTCAATGAGTATGTCCTCAAACTGAAAATATTTTATGTTTTGGCCTTTATCACAATCATTGCTTAAAACATCTATCAAAGCTGATGAAATTATCCATGCAGTATCAATGGTGTATTTTCCTAAGGAATCCAAATTTAAAATTTTATTTTCCATCTATGGGGGTTATTCATAAAAATAAATGCAAATATAATAAATTACAAGAAATAAAATAAAAAGACCAATAATTAAATAAAAAATATTTTTTACCAAAATTTATCCGATGGGTCTAAATTTTCAATATACTCCAACGTTTGATCATATCCTTTTTGGACAATGAGCTTCCAATGGGTATCATCCAATAAACTGCTTCCTTTTAGATTAAGATTTAAAAATATAGATGTATTTGATTTGCTTCGTTCTTGTTTTTGAGTACTATTTAGAGTCAAAGAATTTATAATTATAGAAGCCAAACTAGGAAGTTTATATTTTTTATTTTTCCACAATTTGTCCCATATCAAAGAAGAAGTAGTCGGTATTTCTTTAATATCTAATTTATTTGTATTCAATGAAGATAAAGCTACTGCAACAATCTGGTTTACAGGATAACTAAACATAGCTTCTATGGGTAGATTATCCATGACACCACCATCTACATGCAATTCTCTATTGATAATCACCGGAGGAAAAACGCCAGGAATGGAGCTACTTGCCATTATTTTTTTCCATGCTAAGCCACTTTTGTGTATTTCAATTGAAGCAGATGTGAGATTGGATGAAACACAATATGATGGAATCCAAAAATCTTCAATACATGTAGTACCTAATAAATCTGTTAAAAAATTTGATAACTTAGTTCCTGTTAAAAGAGAAACTATTGGAAAGGTATAATCATTGGATAAAAGTTTCTTTTTGGCACTTATTTCAGTGTAATAATCTATTTTATCCTGCTGAAAATCACAAAATGACATAGATAGCCCATATAAAGCACCTGCACTTGTGCCCCCTAAAAAATCAATGGGTATTCCACAATGTAAAAGTGCTTTTATAGCTCCGACGTGAGCAAATCCTTTGGCGCCGCCACCCCCTAATACTATTCCAATAGCTTTGTGAGTAATAATGCGACAAAAACGTGCTGTATCTGAGGAGTTGTTTTTTCTTAAATGTATGTGTAGGTCGATATTTCTATTGATGAACCATCTTTTTGTGTTGACGGCCATTGGTGCATTTTCAGGATGCAATAAAAGCAAATATATTTTTTTGTTGAGAATGGATACTTTATGAAGATTTAATAAATTTTCAATGTTATAAATGTCAGAATCTGCATAAAAATCTACAGCCAAAATGACTAAGTCTGAATAAATGAGACATTGTTTAGACCACTCTTGTGAAACTTCACTACACACTAAAAAATTGAGCCCCTCATTTTCTTCAAGGTTTTCAAAAATCTTATTTGTTTCATTAGACTGTTGGAAATTATAATCATAAATATTGAAAGTAGTATGTGTTGTCTCAAATTGTACCTTTATATTAGATATCCAACCACCGATATCATTGTCCGCTTGTAAATTTAAGACAGCAATATTTTTGGGCTTAGTTTGAAGGTGTTTTTGTAAATTATTTCGTTCAAGTCTTTTCAAAAGTATTGACGTCAATTGGTTAGCAAATTGTGGTTGGTGACCTACAATTTTTAAATAAGTATCTTCATTGACCTCTAACAATACTGATGGACGGATTGCACAAACAGAAGAAGTCCTTGCCTCACCCGTAAAAAGGCCATATTCACCTATGAGTTCTCCTTCAGACACATCACCTAATATTTGGAAAGAACCCTCTCTTTCTAATATGGCTCTACACCTTCCTGATAAGACTATAAACAATGTTTTTCTTATTTCACCCTGATGTATAATTATTTCACCAGTATCAAAATATAATAATTTGCTTTCATGAAAAAAATTATTAACATAACTTAAATGCATTTTATCAAATAATTTTGATAAAACTTTTATATAATGATGTTTTGTAGAAGATTTTAACTGCACATTCTGAATTTTAAAAATCCAAATAATTATTTTTTTAAAATTGTTTACTCATTACATACGAGAATGCTGTTAATTTCCTTTTTAAGAACATCAAAATCAATGGGTTTGGTAAAAAACTCTTTGGCCCCAGAATTCATGGCTCTATCATAATTTTCAGTATCCCCATATGCAGATATCATACTGACTTTGACTTCAGGAAATTCTATCTTGACTAATTCCAATAATTCAAGTCCTGTCATTCCTGGCATATTGATATCCGAAAAAACATACATCACGTCCGGTGGTTCATGACTTCTTAATATCTCTAAAGCTTCTTGACCTGAAAATGCAAATACAAGCTCAAGTTGTCCACTTTTGATTTCTTTTCTGAACTTTTGTCGAAACAACATTTCTACATCCCTTTCGTCATCAACTATTAAAAATTTCATGATTTATGTATTTTGTTTTGTTTGTTGCTTAATATTTTCTATTGGCAATTGTATAATAAATGTAGCCCCTTCTCCCTCAATGGACTCTATTTCAATGGATCCTCCATGTCCTTTTATAATATCGTAAGACATTGACAATCCTAACCCAGTGCCTTGGCCTGTGGGTTTGGTGGTAAAGAAGGGCTGGAAGATTTTATTTTTTATCGATTCGGGGATTCCCACTCCATTGTCTGAAATAGAAATTTCAACGTTGTTTTCATTTTTTATTGTATTGATATTAACGGCAGGATGATAGTCAATTTGACTACTTTCGCTTTTTTGCCTAACAGAGTGAAAAGCATTGGTA
>CAZBCV010000115.1:0-10068 GCA_964490495.1 uncultured Aureispira sp.
GCTGTCACCAAGGAACTAGCTATAAGAACATATATCAATACGTTTTTGAATTGTGAGAAAAAACGCAACCACTCGCTTGATTTTGGGGGTTCAGGTAATTCGTTTTTTCCAAATATTGTACATCTTTCCACAGCTTCAGACGCTGATAGACCAGACTCTCTAGACAAAAGTTCTAATGCATCCTGCGATGAAATGCTGTGCCAAACCACAGTTTTTAATTTATCAAAATAAGCGTTGGAGCTTGACATAATTTTTTATTTTAAATTCTACATGAACTCTAATTTATTTTTTTGAATTCAAATCCACATTATCTATGTTTTCATTATCTTCAATCTCAGATGTTTCAACACCAAAACTTTGAAGTGTGTGCGTTGAGCGCTCATATTTACCACTCAAATCATTCATTACAGACTTGTCCCAAAGTTGTACTTTTGCAAAATAAGCAGCGCGACCTAAAACATGTGCCCCCACAGGTGCTGTCAAAATAATGAAAACAATAGTAGCCACGACTCTACTCGTCACGCCAAAATCATTGAAAAATACTGCGGCAGCAATGAGTGAAAAACCAACCCCTAATGTAACGGCCTTCGTACTGATAGACGTCCGCATATAAAAGTCAGGCATCCGAATACTTCCTATCCCCGCTAATAGTGTAAATACCACACTCAATGTTGCTAAAATGGCGACCCATGTATCTTCCATAATATATTTTTTTTATTCTTGTCTGACTTTGTTTTCTATATAATAACTAAAGGCGGTGGTGCCCAAAAATGCAATTAATGCAAATATCATGGCAATATCCAAAAAAGAATCTTTGTCTGAAATAATAGCATATATAGCCATTACTGCTATTCCAATAGTAATTATCAAATCTAAAGCTACAATTCTATCAGCCAATCGAGGTCCTTGATAAAATCTAATAAATGCCATTAATATTGATATAGTAAGGCCCGGCAATATGATGGTTTGTAAATAATCGTTGAGTGTCATTTTTTTTATTTTTTGTGTTTTTTATCTTAAGATTCTCAATAATTTTCGTTCAAATCCCATTTTTATATCAATGATAAAATCTTCAGGATCGTCTATATACATCGAATGAACATAAAGAATTTTTTTATCAGTGCTCACATCCAAGCTCAATGTACCTGGTGTAAGTGTGATAATATTTGCCAAAAGTGTTATTTCAAGGTCAGTTTTTGCATCTAATGGTACACCCACTATTCCAGGTTTCATATAGTTTTTGGGTGTTATGACATCATAAGCCACTTGAAGATTGGCTTTAATGAGCTCAATTATAAAAAAACCAATAAAAATAAATATATTCGGTACTCTTGAAAAATAGCCTTTTCTCGCTTTTGGGCTTGAAATCAAATAAAGTATCCCATAAGTTAACACAAAACCAAAAATGAAATTTGAAACATCTTTATTTCCGGTCATTGCTACCCAAACAATTGTTAAAAGAATATTTACTGTAAACATGTTGTTCATGACATATCTCTATTTTTGTTGATTATTTTAAAATGGTTTTAATGTATAATTGTGGATCAATGATTTGTTGGGACACTGTTTCAAAAAAAGGAAGTAAATATATCCATAAGAATGAGAAACCAAGTGTTACTATCAACAAACCTAACATAGAGCCCACTAAAACATTTTTCCTCCGTTGAGGCAAAAGTTCATATTGGTTTTTTAGTTTTGGTTTTTCTATTTCACAGGGGCTCCAAAAAAGATTACTCCAAATACGTGCCACTGCCCACAAAGTAAGGAAACTAGAGGAAATAATACCCACAATAACGGCATATTGTCCCTCTGTTATACTTGATTTTAATAATAATATTTTAGGCCAAAAACCTGAAAGAGGTGGTGTGCCTACAACGGCAAACATCGCTATTGCGAAAATAATAGATAACAAAGGGTATTCCTCATATATACCGCCGGTTTTGTCTATATGATAGGTACCTCTCATTTTATATACTACACCACTCATCAAAAAAACGTTGGTTTTGGCGATGATATCATGGGCGACGTAAAATAGGGTTCCCGCAATAGCTAATGAAGTAAAAATTCCTAAACCCGACATCATAATTCCTATATGACTGATGATAAGGTAGGAAAAAATCAACCTAATATTTTTTGCATTAATAGCACCTAAAGCACCTATTATCATAGTGAGTACTGCTAAAACCACAATAGTATCTCGTATAAAAGGATCAGAAATAAATAACAAACCAAATACCCTCAAAAATGCATAGACACCGAGCTTTGTCAAAAGACCCCCAAAAAGAGCGGAAATGGCTGCGGGTGGTGTATGGTAGGAGTCAGGAAGCCAAAAATACATAGGAAACAAGGCCGATTTTATACCAAAAGCTACTAAAAAAAGTATGGCTGCCAAATTGATAATGGACTTGTCTTGTATGGCACTAATTTTTACTGAAAGATCTGCTAAGTTGAGACTTCCCAAAACACCATATAATATAGCAATTCCAGTAAGAAAAATTACGGACGCTAGTAGATTTATAGTCACATATTTCATAGCTCCTGAGAGCTGAGCACGTTCACCACCCAAAGTAATTAATACAAAAGATGTGATAAGTATGACTTCAAACCACACATATAGATTGAATATATCTCCAGCTATAAATGCACCACATAATGCCATTAATAAAAACTGCAAGAGTGGATAAAAACCAAAAGCCACACGTTTACTTTTAATGGAGACTGACGCAAAACCACCAACGGCCAAACCACAAATGGAAGTCAAAAGCGTCATCATACCGCTCAGTCCATCTAATACAAATGTTATTCCATAAGGAGCAGCCCAGCTTCCTGATTGTAATACATAGATTTCTCCATGGCTGACTTGTGTGAAAATATAAACTGATGTTAAAAAAAACGTCAAGGTACCCACAAATCCTATATACCTTTGATATACTGGATATGGCCATGCCATCAATAATACAATGGCTGTGACCAAATTGATAAGTACCGGAAGTATGACTATATTGGATTCCATTAATTATTATTTCTTAAAATTCTTTAGTATCAAAATCATATAAATCATCTGTTTTTACTACTCTGTAGGCTCTTTTTATCAAAATAATGGCAAAGGCTTGAAGTCCAAAACTTATAACAATCGCTGTCAATATCAAAGCCTGCGGAATAGGGTCTGCATAGATTCCTACCATCACATCGGTATCTGTTGCAATAATGGGAGGCTTACTTTTTGTAATTTTCCCTAACAAAAATATCAGTAAGTTGGCACCATTTCCTAAAAGTATTATACCAATAATCAAACGCACCAAACTGCGCTGAAGGATCAAAAATAGTCCTCCAGCATACAAAACACCTATACATATTGCTATGATAATTTCCATCTATTTTGATTCTGCTATGGTTAAAATGATTGTTAAACATGCACCTATGACAACTATATACACCCCAATGTCAAAAACTAAAGGGGTGCCAAGATTGCCAACAACTGCAACCTTTTCCGGATACCAAAGACCTGTCATGAAAGGGCGACCTAGTACCATGGGCAGCAGTCCACTCGATAAAGAGACCAAAAGACCCACAGGCATCAAAAAGCCTGGATGAAAGGGCATATCTTTTTTAGCTTCTTGGAATCCTACAGAAAAAGCATGCAATATAATAGCTATACTTGCCACTAAACCACCAATAAACCCACCTCCAGGTAGATAGTGGCCTCTCAATAATACAAATATCGAAAATAAAATTAATAATGGCAATAAGTATCGCGCTGCTATCTTTAGTATTATTGAATTCATTATTCGTTCATTTGTTTTTTGTCGTGAATGTATAATTTCAAGAGGCTGAAAACCCCAATAGCCGCTATTGTCAGCACTACTATTTCTATCATTGTATCAGCACCTCTAAAATCTACTAAAATAACATTGACAATGTTTTTGCCCTTGGCCAATAAATATGAATTTTCAGCATAAAATTGGCTGATTTCTTTAGGGCTTTCATACCCCATTACTGTCAATGCCAATACAAAAATCATCAGACCAAAGGATATGGAAATAGTGCCATCAATCACATGTTTCCAGCCCCATTTAAATGGGATATATTTTGGTAATTTGAATAACACCAATACAAACAATATCACAGTTAAAGTATCTATGGTGAATTGTGTCATGGCTAAATCTGGTGCAGAATAAAATACAAATATCAAACAAATTGCCAACCCAGCTACGCCCATATAGGCTACGGCTACAGTACGAGAACGGCTAAATACAGCCAATACCACTGAAGCCACTAGTAAAAGGGCAATAATCACTTCATAGAGGGTTAAACTTAAAAGTTGACCCAATTGTAAATCAAATCCACTAGTTTGGAATATCCTATCCGTTACAAGAAAAATAGTCAATATAAGTATTATCCTTATGTATCGATTGAGATTTCCACTTTGAAGCATTGTAGTCATTTGTATCGCCCCAAGATTAAATATTTCAGCTTTTTTTTCCATGAGGTATTGAGGGCCTGGCTTGTCTATCCATTTTTCCAACCAGTAAGTTTTATTAATGCGGACGACCAACACATAAACTAAGATGCCACCTACAACAGTCAGGACACTTAAGAGCAATACAAAATTGAACCCATGCCACAATTTGAGCTTTGAATCGAAAGGAGTTTGGCTTAGGTATTCAGTTATATCGCTTACAAAAAGATTTTGAACTATTGAAGGAAATAGGCCGCCCAATAAACTTAATACCGCTAATATCAAGGGTGGCAACCACAATGAGGGGTAGGGTAGATGCAATTTTGAAAACTTGTCTGGAAGCACACCACTAAAAGGCTTCCAACCTGCTAAAAAGCCTGAAGCAAAAAGTAATATATTGGTAATGACTAATAATATAAGAATGGCAGTCGAAAAAATGTCATGATTTAAACCCGCTTCATATATCAAATCTTTCCCCACAAACCCAATAAAAGGAGGCACACCGCCGCTACTCAATGCCGCTAAAAAACCTGCCACGGCCACAGGTATTAAAACCTGTCGGAGTCCTGACAATTGGTGAATATCCCTGAGGCCAGTCTCATGGTCCACAAGGCCCGTTATCATAAATAATGCAGCTTTGTACATGCCATGAATCAAAATAAATATAGCTAAGGCTGTGAACGCCTGAGTTGTATCCAATCCTATTAAAAATACCATGATACCTAATGCCGAAACTGTTGAAAAAGCTAAAATACTTTTTAAATCTGTTTTGGTCACAGACACAAATGCAGCATAGAGCATGGTGATACCTCCAAAAGCCATCAAACTGTAGGTCCAAATATCTGTTGCCCCTAATATTGGAGACATTCTTGCCAATAAATATACACCTGCTTTTACCATTGTGGCAGAGTGTAAGTAAGCCGAAACGGGTGTAGGTGCTTTCATGGCTCCTGGAAGCCAAAAATGGAAAGGAAATTGCGCAGATTTTGTGATGGCACCTATAAATATTGTCACAAATATCAGTAGGTAGTTGTCATTATTTTTGATGATATCCGCCTGACTTATCATTTCACTGATATAGTAAGTGCCAGATACTTCTCCCAATGCAATGAGGCCCACTAACATAATCAATCCACCACCTCCCGTAATGGCCAATGCTGTTAATGCTGAGTCTCTGCTAGCTTTTTGCTTAAAATTGAACCCAATCAAAAAGAATGAACTAATACTGGTCAATTCCCAAAACAAAAACAAACTCATCACATGATCACTCAATACTACACCATACATAGAAGCCATAAACATAGCTAAAAACGCAAAAAGCCTCCGCGCATCTTTGCCTGGTTTCATATAGCCGCCGGCATACCAAAAAATTAAACAGCCAATTCCTGCAATTAATGTAATAAAAAGGAAGCTCAAGGCATCTAAATTCCATGCTAATTGGAAGGGTAAGTACCTCTCTGAAAGTGGGTGAAGAGGTATGTCGGAAACACCAGAGAAATACTCAAATATAAAGTAAATCCATAGGGAGAGCGGCAATACAAAGAAGTACTTATTAAGGTATTTATCCCATTTAGGTGGACAAACCCAAAAAAGCGGCATAATCAAAATTCCTATTAGTATGGCCCAAATCATTCGTGTATTGTTTTGGCATTAATGGGCAAAGATAAGCTAAAAATTGTATATTATAAAAAGAAACTGGATTAAATTTATTAAAAATGTGATGTTCTTTAAAGGTCTCAGATATTCGACCACTTTAAGGCATTCACACCCTGCTTGGCACTCTTTAGGGGTTGACTATCCTCAAGCTACTTTAATCACGAAGTTGGAAATTTCGACTCATGTTAAAGTTTTAGATAAGTTGTACCCATTGATTCTTTGAAGATTCAACTCTCAAACTCAGGTTTAAAAATTTTTAAACGATTTGTTCTAAACTATTATTTGAAAGTAAATTTCAGAGGTAACTTGTATTTTGAATTGATATAAGAATTTTCAAAAATTCCTGGTTGTTCAAATTTTATTTTTTTGCAAAGTTCAAGTGCTGATTCATCGCATCCAAATCCAAGACTATTCAGAACTATGAAGTCTGAGGTGTTGCCATCAATATTTACAGTAAACTCTACCAAAACTGTACCTTTAATTCCATTTTGTCTGGCTAATGGTGGGTAGCTCAAGTTTTTTTGTATAAAAGTTAAAAGTTTGATATCAGAACACGTTTTGATATCTTTATATTCAGTGAAGGTATTACATGTAATACAGGCATAACATGGATTTTTATCTGGAATGGGGTCAGAAAATTGGCCGACGCTATAACTTGAGTCCATGGAGTTCCACTTCCACCATTCATCGTTATGTTTAACCATGATAGTATCCCCAAAAGCCTTGTTAATTTTGGTTAAGAGAGGGGCATGAATTACGTCACCATTGAGGTTCAGGATACCATATTTATCATTAATACGATAAGCATAGTATGGATGATTTTTAATTTGATAAATAGTATCAAGAGTAGCTGTGTGTATTAGTTGGCCTAAATCACTTAATAAACCATATTTATTTTTGTGAATAATAATATTGTTGGTGCTTTCGTCGCTGCTTTTTAAGATTTTTTCATAATGATGTTGAACTAAATCGCTGCCATCTTTTGATTTAACCAACATACCTAAATCTTTTTGTTGTGTAATGATTACATTTTTGTAAACATAAATATATTGATAATCCACTGGCAAAATTACATTTCCTAAAGTATCGATAAGTCCACTTTTTTTGCCAAGCGAAACTTTGAGTATCCCATGCTCGGTTAGCTCACATTTATCATATTTTTTTTCAATAATTTGAATCCCATCTTTACAATAGCCACATTTAGGTCCATTTGTGCATGGAGCGATTTGGCCAAATAGAACCAAAGTAAAGCTAAAAAATATTATACCTAATTGAATTCTCAAGTGCCAATATTTTTCTACCATATTACAATTTTTTTATTGCAGGAAACTGCCCAATCGAATGCCTCATTAGTGAAATCATCTAAAATAATTAGTTATTTATAAATACTTTTTGAGAGTGGATAATGTTGTTTTTGTTGATAATATTGACTACGTATATTCCTGATGAAAGATGAGATACTTTTAAGTGATTAGAGGATGTCATAGAAATGTCTTGTGAAAGGCTGACACGCCCTACCATATCATGTACTTGGACAGTGTAGTCACTGTTTGCATTGTTTTTAAATAGGATATGTAAGCCTTCCTGCGAAGTTATGATAGAAATATCTTTTGATTTTTTTGCAGCACGTGTATCTATTTGTTTACGATCAAATTCACTAATACAAACATAATCTACAAAATCACCGTCGCAAAGTATATCGTATTGTAAATATCCATCTTGACAGTTTCCTTGTGATCCGGTATCATCAAAAACAGGATCTAAATATTGAGTGAACTCTACTCCCCCAAATTCGCAGTATATATACCTGTAACATCCTGAACCTGATGAGTATCTCCAATTTTCAAGTATGTCAGGATCTTGTCTAATTGTTTCAAAAATTTGAGACCTGTCACAAAATATAGAAGTACTCACACATTCTTCCCAAAAATCATCCCATTCCCATGTTATTTCGGCATCAACTTCATCTACATCTTCTAAGATTTCACCTCTGCAGTTTACCGTTAAATGGCATTCTTCCCAAAAATCATTAAATGACCATTCTACTTCATCCGGCTCATACTCTTCTGTGTACTCTAAATTTCCATTGCAAAAGTATGATGTAACACATTCTTCCCAAAACTCATTATATTCTGTCTCCATATTTGGGTCAGTACTTGTGGTGCCTAGTAATTGAAAGTTGTAATAATATTCTTTAACACATTTTTTTTCATGTGTGTCGAAGACGTCTTCTATTTGGTCAGGTGTGACACATTCTTTAAAAGAACACTGAAAACCACACGATATTTCTCTACAAAAATCATTACCTGTTTTGTACCATTGCCCTGATCCCATATTGGGACATAGGATATAACTCTCAGAATATGAATTACAGCAACCGTCTTCTAAATGTAATGTATAAGGACCATACGGTACGTTTTTTAGATCTTTAGATTTGAAAATAACACCTTCTGTATTTGTCCACCAAATTTGAATTGTTGCTGTATCCAAATCAGTGATTATACTCTCCAATTTGAAATTTCCTAAACAATCTGATTCTATGTATTCGCTCATTAATGTAACCTGTGTATGCTGACTCACATGAGCTGTTTTATGGCAAGTGCCGACTTCTTTTTGATATTCGTCTTGGAACATCATTATTTGGCCATTTATTATTTGAGGCTGGTCCCATTTATTAATTGTTTCTATTTTTGAAGCTCCTGAGATACAATCTGCTTTCCATTTTTGCCTTTCCCATTCTTCCCAGACTATATAATATGTAGCAGCAACACATGAGCCAGGATTGGGTTTGATTTCCCACTTTTTCTGAGGTACTATATAAATTTTTTCATTTAGACCAACATTGTTCAATGTTACCCAAGTTATTGTATCACTGTGAATGCCTACCATATTCTTTTTTCCTGAGAGAAATGCACCTTTAGGGGTTGAAATGAAACCATTCAGATCGTAACTAAAGATGTATGTATGAGTGAGAGTGTCACTCAATCTTGACTGAGTATATGATTCACGCAAGTTTTTAAATTGGATATTTATAGTGTTTTCGTTGCATTTATCTTGCAAACTATTAGAGCAACAACAAGCTTTAATTCCTTCCAAATATCTATCCGACTGTTCATGAAAAGTATTGATCACATTATTGGTGAAGTAATATGATGTTTGTATGTCGGAACTATTTATAATTTGTAGAGGCCTAGCATAATATGTAGTTACTGATTCCGCTTCTCTCCAATTTAAACATTTCCTCATTAATCTTACCTCTATCATGCAGTCTATTGATTCATCATCATTTAGGTTTAAGGAATCAAGTATTTTGTCTGATATTTCTAAATTTGCATTGTAATCTTTTCGGTCATTGCCAATCACATCGAATGTGTGTAAATGTTTGCCACAAAGACTCACTTCAAAAAAGTAATCACACGTAGAACTTAAACAAAATGAAGGCCAATTTTTTGTAGCATTGATATGAATTGAAGTGTTTTGAGGACAATTCAAATCTAAGACATTCTCTTTAATTTTAGTATTACCATTAAAATAGCTTACATTTATTATTGGATTGATACATTCTGTATTGATGTCTGTTAATTCCATCTTATATATCATACCCTCTATAGGCGGTTGTGCAAATGAGGTTTGTATAACTAAGATTGAGAAGAAAAGTACTAAAATGTTGATTTTTGATTGTTGGTTCATATCGTAAAAATAATTTTAATGATTTTGCCGTAAAGTTGGTTTGTATTTATAATATGGAGTGCTTTCTAATTGTTTTTTTAGATAAAAATTATAACATTTATTTATGATTATATGGAGTAAAATACAAGAAAATATAAAGATTTCACTAAAATATAATTAATCCCAAATTAGAATATTTATGAAGAACTTACACAATACTTTATCATAGAGTTTTAAACTTTAACTACCTTATCGGGATGTAGTTACTCGCTCCCGCTAGCATG
>CAZBCV010000116.1:0-10031 GCA_964490495.1 uncultured Aureispira sp.
TGCGAGCGGTATCATTGGACAGTCCGTCTATCGATGTCAGCGGATTGGAAAGTGGGACTTATGTGGTCAGATTACGAAATGGAGATAAAATGGCCAGGGTGAAGTTTGTGAAGATGTAGAATTTTTACGTGATTATTGAATACTTGTTAGATGGATTAGTATGGATGGAAAATAAATTTTAATTTAAACCTAATTCCTATTACTTTTGCACCGTAATCAGTACAATAATGAATAAAAAGGCCCTTTCAACTCAAAATATTCCTTCGGACAGCAGATCCGTGATTGTAGATAAGCTAGCTATAGGTGCGAGCATAGCCGTGTTTATTTTAGCCTTTTTATCTTATGCCAACACACTTTCACATGGTTTTGTATTGGATGATCCACTGGCCATAGAACTCAATAAAAATGTAACCGCGGGATTTTCTGGTATAAAAGATATCTTTGTCGGTGGCTATCGCGAAAATAGTTTTGGTGGCCATCTTTATAGACCTGTGTCATTGGCTATGTTTGCCATAGAATGGGGACTTTCTCCCAATAATCCATGGATCCATCACTTTATGAATGTATTGGGGTTTGCACTTTCTTGTGTTCTTATCTTTACCTTACTCAAAAGATGGACGGGATCGGTGGTATTTGCATTGGCATCCGCCCTCATATTTGCAGTTCACCCTATACACACAGAAGTAGTGGCCAATATCAAATCCAGAGACGAAATCATGTCTCTATTTTTTTTGCTGGCATCATGGATATCATGGGACAATTACTATAAATCAAAAAATTCTATTAGATTAATTGTGGCTGTATTATTATATTTTTTGGCTATATTATCTAAAGAAACCGCCATCACAATGTTCCCAATTTTTGGGCTTTTGAGCTTCATCGTATATAAAGATACAGCAATGGAGTCGTTCAAAAAAGGACTTTTATTCCTCCTACCTGTACTGATTATATTGGCTATACGTTATAGTCTTTTTGGACATCTGCCACCCATAGAGACCCATGTGATGGACAATCCTGTAGTGGCGGCTGACGGCGTTTTACAAAAATGGGCCACATCTATGGCTATTCTATTTCAATATGTCCAAATTATGGTTTGGCCACATCCTTTATCAAGCGACTATAGTTATCTAGTGCTTCCCTTAGGAAAATGGACGGATATTAAAGTTTTACTTGGCCTGATACTTCATCTCATTGCATTCATTTGGGCACTTAAAAACCTTAAAAATCGGTCATTTATATCACTTTGCCTTTTGGCCTATTTGATGTCTATATCACTTTTTAGCCAAATATTTATCACCATAGGTACCATGTTTGGGGAAAGACTAGCTTATTTAGGATCTTTTTGGTTTATCTCTTTTGTGGCCTATGCATTATCAAAAAGCGAATTGTCTGTGCTCGATTTTGTTCAAAAAAAACCACTTCCAACCGCTGGTCTTGCGCTCATTTTGGGTGTTTTTGTGTTTTTGACTATACAAAGAAATCCTGCATGGAAAGACAACTTGACTTTGTTCACCACTGATGCCGCTACCTATCCAACTAGTGTGCGACTCAATAATGGATGTGCTGAAGAATGGATTAAAAAAGCCAACCGAAGCACAAACGAACAAGAAATTACAGCTTGTTTGGAAGAAGCCGAAAAATATGTCAATACCTCTATGGCTGTAAAACCAGTTCCTACTGCCTACCTGTCTTTAGGCAACATTAGGCTCAAGCAGGCCAGATATGAAGAAGCCCTCAAATATTATGACCAGGTGAACGACCTCAAGGCGATAGTTGATGCCAACAAAGCAATAGCCTTTAGGGAAATGGGCAGAATAGCGGGTGAGAAGGAACAAAATATATCCAAATCGCAAATGATGCTTCAATCCTCACTTGAATTGAATGACAAAGATGCGGAAACATGGTTTTTATTGGGTGTCAGTCATGGTGTTTCCGGTCAGCATTTGGAAGCAGCACAAAAATTTGAGAAAGCTTTTGAAATCAACCCTATCAAAAGTTATGCTCAAAATATCATAATGGCCTATCAAAACGTGGGTGATATGAAGAAAGTACAGGAATACACCACGATTTTAGGGCAACTGAAAGAATAAGATTAAATCCTAATTTTACTTTCAAAAATCAGCTCTCAAGGATATAATTAAATTCCTTCCAGGGGCTACGAGACCAGAGCTGTAAGGTCTATACCTTTGATCCGCTATGTTTTCCACACCACCTGATAGGGTCCAATATTTATTCAATTTAAACAAACCTTTGATATTGATACTGTACCAAAATGGAGAAAATGGTTGGCCGTTTGAGTCCTTATCGTATATAAAAAAATTGCTTTGTTCTTCGATATTCAAGTTTTCAAAACTCACTTCTGCATTATACTCAACATAAAACTGAATAGTAAATTTTTCGTTTTTATAGGACAACTGAGTCAGTCCAAAAGCAGGTGCTGCATGTCTTGATGGGCTTATGACTCCATTGCCCATTTCTTCCTTTCCCCGTTGATAATTGTACCTAGACATAATGTGGAAGTCCTTAAGGAGACTAAGTTCTAAACCCAAATTAAACCCATAAACAGTACCAAAAGCTGCATTTTGAAGTGCAAAAACTTTACTAAGGACTCCGTTGTAAACAATACTATCTTGCCCATAAATGGGGAAAGGCCGACGGACCATGGCATTGTCCAAAAAGGTGTAAAAAGCAGTTGTTTCCAATTTAAGAAACTTTCCTATATTTTTTGAAAGGCTCAACTCACCATTATAGGCTATCTCTGCATTGAGAGCCGTATTGGGTACTATGACCTCTCCATTTACAAAATCAAATAATTTTCCAACATCATCAACATTGGGCGACCTAAAACCTGAACTTGCATTAAGGGTTATTTTCCACGAGGCGTCAGGTGTATAAATCCACGCCAAACTCCCTGTTATTGCCGAATGGTTGAGTGATGTAGTCTGAAAGTCAAAAGGAAAAAACTCTAAATGACGCCTAAAATCTGATGTTAAATTGAAACCGTTGATGCGCGTTCCCATTTGAAAAAGATTTTTGTCAGAGACTACGTATTGGTAATTGATGTATGCAGAATAGCTATTCCATAGAGAAGCAGGATATCTGTCCGGCACAGATATAGATTCATTGTTTCTGATATCAATGGCAGAACCTCTAGAATGAACATCATTCAACACATATTCTAATCCATAATAGAGATGATTTTTGCCCAATATCTTTTCAAAATCAACATTAGCAGAATAGGCATTAACTTGCTCAGATTGAGTTCTCAACCTATGATGATTGAGCCGCCGATCAATTCTGCTTTCCTCAAAATATTGGTGCGCCAACCTAACCGTCATTTGGTCGTATATGTTGTTATAGCTTGTATGAGTTACCATGACGTTATTCATGTTCCAGATTTGTGGTCCATAATTCCAAAGAGCAAAAACGGGCTTACCATTACTTTGCGTTTCAATCAATCTGTCATATCTTGCATATTCAGACGTTTTTGAAAAATGAAAACCAAATTGGAAGTCCCAATTTTCATTGGGTCTGAATCTTATTTTTTGCATGACATTGAATTGGGCATAGCCACTTGGGGTCTGAACACGAGGGTGAGGATTATCGATGACCCTATCTGTTTCGGCCTCTCTCTGTACATAAAACAATTTTAAATAATTTTCGGGCCCATTTTTGCCCATACGAAGTTCTCCATAGTTTGAATAAGTCATACTCGTCGTGGTGGCCCACTTTTTCCAACCAAAATTCACAGCTGCGTGGTTTGTGATTTCGTTATTGGCCGAAGCGTATCGACTCAGTGCCTTTCCAGAAATATCCAATGTATCATTAGAGGAAAGTTTTGGTGTCAAGGTCTGAAAACTCATAACTCCACCTATAGCATCACTGCCATAAACAATAGATCCAGGCCCAAACAATACCTCCGTATTTTCTATAGCTAGAGGATCGAGCGAAATGACATTTTGGATGTTACCCGATCGAAATATGGCAGTGTTCATCCTCACCCCATCTACTGCATAAAGCAATCGATTGGCCGAAAATCCCCTAATCATAGGACTTCCGCCCCCTTGTTGGCTTTTTTGGATAAAAACTTCACCTGAAATTCTAAGGAGATCAGCAGCAGTTTGAGGGTTTAATAATGCTACATCTTTGGAAGAGATTTTTGAAACTTTATTGGGAATGTTCCGAGAAAATTGATTAAATTTAGTTGCAGATACTACAATTTCGTTGAGTTGACTTGTCTCAGGTTTCAAAAAAATTTCAAAGTTATTCTTTCCTATGTCTTCATAACTCATAACCATGGTCTCATATCCCAAATGTCTGATTTCAATAGTGTCCGAAGTTTTAAAATTGGATATATCTACTTGACCTTGGAGATTGGTTTGAGTGGCAAAATTAGGATTAAGGGATGAAAGACTCACCCAAGGTATGGGCTTCCTAATATTGCTATCTTTTACTGTAATAAGTTGTGCTTGTAAAGAATAAACAGCAACAGAAATAAATAAAAAAGTCCAGAAAAACTTCATGCAAAAAATTTAAATCGCCGTTGAATTCTGCCTACCTCAACAGCGTAGTATTGCCCAATAATGTTTTAGAAATACCACTAAAAGTCTCAGTATAAGACAAGACGAAAGAGTAAACTCCAGATGAAAGAAATCTACCATTAAATCTGCCATCCCACGATATATCTTCTATGTCTAAATTTTCCTGAAAAAAAACCAGATTGCCCCATCTGTCATAAAACTGAAGTTTAACCTTTGAAATGTTCTCGCCTCTTATCACAAATTGGCTATTGGGGCCGTCACTTCCTGGAACAAAAACGTTGGAATAAAAGAATATAGGAGAACAATCCTTTGATTTGACCTCAATATCATCAAAGTCTTCACCACAATCATTGGAAAGAGTAACACTATAAATGCCCTCACTTCTGATGTTTTTTATTAAAGATTCCGAGCCGTCATTCCATAAAACACTAGCGTTCTGTGGATTTGTAAGGGTAATATTATAAACAGAATCCTGACAAAGCACAATATCAGAACCTAAATCTACTTCGGGAGCAAATAATTTTATCATTTCTAAATTTTCTGTTTTTGAACAACCTATTGAGTCTTTGTAAGAAACAAAATATTGGCCTTCATCAGAAATATCTATAGAACTTGCCGTTGAACCATTGAACCAAACTATATTGGAAGCAACATTTTCTGGTATTTCTAATGTTTTGATTTCTGAGTCACAAATTGTATCTCTATCTGGGAAAAAATCAACATCAGATATTTTTAATTCTATCTCCATGGTATCAATATATTCACATCCTGCAAAAAACAATTTGTGTTGAATTCTATACTTTTCTTCTCTATCCATAACAACATCTCTTGGTGTTTTACTGATTTGATTGAAAGTGTCTTTGGAATTCATAACCGACCATTCAGATATACCAAATGGATAAATGGATGAATAATTAAACTTTAAGGTATCTCCAGGGCAAAATTCATCCGGTGTAGCCTCAAAATCTACAAATGGCCCTGCGAAGGGTTCGCTATAAGGAAATGTGGTCCAAGTATCGGGTGAAATAGTAATATTAAGGTCTTGTAGTATAGGTACGGTACTTAAAAATTCAAAATTGTAATTGGTCTCCATAATTTCTGCTGTAAATTCACCAATTTCAGTGCATACATCAATTGTTTCCACATCTACTACGCTAGCCGACAATGGCATTCTTCTCAAGTAAGTCGAATTTCTTTTTTCAGTGAGTAGCATTAAATGTTCATCATATACTCTTATGGCTTTTATATCTGCCTGTGTGGCATCTAATAATAATTTATGATAAATCACTTCTCCATTGGTATCTAATTGCAAAATTTTTGTACCCAAATTAAGTTCTTCTACACTTTCTCTCAAATTGATAAAAATATTGCCCTCAGTATCAGTAGTTATACTTTTGTTGCTGAAAGAATAGTCTGACCGCTTTACTGAAAAACCCACCTGCCTAGACCAAATAAGATTTAAATCCTTGGTGTATTTTGTAATAACAATTTCCCCTTCTGATGTAGAACCCATGATAATAAGATTATTCTTTGGATCTGTGGTCATGTGAATGGGATCAAAATTAAATGTATATATTTTGTTTTGTTTTGTAGTGTTGTTAAATTTTGTCAATGAGTAACGTTCTATTTCATTACCTATGGCCTCGCCACATATTAGATAAGTGCTGCTATCAATTGATACAGCGTCTTGAACTATCATATTGTAAAGAGAATTAGTGTTTTTGTACTCTTCATATTTGTACTCATCACTGGCGATGTCATGCTCCAAAAAAAGGAGAACATTAGACCTGATAGCGGGCTTGAAAACCGATAACCAAACAAATCTTTTATTCAGCACAAAGTCCTCTACTCTAAAAAAAGAGTTCACATTTTGGCCTAAAGTCTGATTATTGATAACTTTGGTAATATTAAAATCTTTATCTAAAGCTACAAGAACATTACCATGAGAAACTCCATTGCGCGATATGTGCATAATGAGATAGAAAGATCCGTCAGCATTACAAAATACTTTGTTTCCAAAAAATTGAATATCAAAACCATTTGAAGCTCGCATTCGAAAACTTCTTGCCACATTGCCCAATGGGTCTATAGCTCCAAATCCTCCTATAAAACTCAAAGAATTGTCAGCTGCCCGCTCTACCTTACCAGTCATAACATAAATCAATGAGTCGCCCCCATTATTGGCATCCAATATAAAATGGCTATTTATCCCTACTTGAAATGAAGAAATTTGGGTCAAACTTTCCTGAGGAATCATCATCCCTAAGAAAATGTTAAGCAACAATACGACTATACTTCCTAATTTCATTCTATTTACAATTGTTTCATAAAACCACAAAGATAATATGTTCATAGGTTTTTATCACATTAAAATTAATTTTGTAAACGCATATGACAAATAATTTTATAAGTTATTCCAACAATATGCTATAACAAGGCTCAAAACAATAATGACTAACTTCCTTATTGTAAAACAATTGTGATAGTCCCTGTTAAAATTGCTAGTTGTATCTTTTATGGATACAAAACTCTTATAACTTTTCTCTATAAAAAACCAAACTCTGAAAGACAATTTCTGGTTGCACTTCCACATCATAACAAGCCTCACCAATTTTGTTCAAAAGTGACATTCTGAGCGTTCCTTTATAATTTTTTTTATCCATTTGCATGAAGGAAATTATTTTTTCAATAGGTTTTACATACTTCCGTTGATGTCCGTAAAGACCAATAATTTTTTTCCTTATTTCAAAAAGTTCTTGTTCTGACAGTTTTCCTATCGAATATGAAATAAATGCTTCTGCTACCATACCAATAGCAACAGCTTCACCATGCAAAAGAGGTTTTTTGGAATCCAACCAATAAGATTCAATGGCGTGGCCTATGGTATGACCAAAATTTAAAATTTTACGAATACCTTTTTCTGTAGGATCTTGTTCAGTTATATTTGCTTTGATAGCGATTGACCTTTTAATAACGGAAGAAAAATCCAGTTGAGTTATGTCTTGAATAGTTATGAGTTCTTGCCACACAATGTGGTCATTTATAAGTCCATGTTTGAGAAGTTCAGCATATCCACTTCTCAATTCTTCATATGGCAATGTTTCCAAAAACTCTGTAAAAACAAATACAGCCTGGGGTTCTGAAATCAAACCCACTATATTTTTGAAAGTCATAAAATCAATACCCACCTTTCCCCCAATAGAAGCATCTGCCATAGAAAGCAATGTGGTAGGCAAATGAATGAAATCAAATCCCCGCATGTAGGTAGCTGCACAAAAACCACCCATATCACAAAGTACACCACCACCCAAATTAATCAACAACGAATGCCTATCTGCACCATGATGGATGAGTTTTTTCCAAATTTTTTGAGATGTCAGTATATTTTTGTGGATTTCTCCCGCATGAATTCTGATACATTGTAGATCCTCTGGCAATAAATCTATTATTTTGTGCAAACAAAATTTTTCAGTGTTTTCATCCACCAAAATAAATACTTTTGAGTACTTTTTATCTTGTACAAAAAGCTTCAAAGCATCAGAAGAGTCAATATGAATTGAGTAGTTTTTTGAAATAAGTTCTTGTTCCAAGGTCTATATTTTTTGAGTAAGTCAATAAAAATTTTGGAATAGACTAGATTAAAATCTAATATTTAAAACTGCAAGTTTGCTATTCAGTTTTTCTTTCACTTGATTGCTATAAACATGTAATTGTATTTTGTTAGATACATTTTTTTGTGTCCACCTTATGGAACTGAGACCAGCTACCAAAAACAAAATGTCAAGAATTTGAAAAACTTCCATAATTTCAGAATTTAGAACAACTTATTCCTTAAATTTTCACTAAAGACGTTGTTGACAATATTACTGTCACATATATAGACGCAAATATTAAATAAATGTTGAATGCTTTGAGATATTTTTATTAATTAATTTCTAAAATAGAGAAAAAACTATTAAATGTCATTTTAAAAACGAGACATGAATGATAAATTCACACTAAGTTTAACACTATATTAATCAAATGTTACACATGAATTATTAGTTTATTCCTAATTTTGCACCATATTTTTAATTACACAAAAAAATTCAATAAATATGCCCTTCAATTTTTCAGCTGGTCCAGCTATATTGCCAAAAGAAGTGATGCAGGAAGCTGCACAAGCCGTCATTGAGTTTAATAATTCTGGCCTTTCATTAATTGAAATATCGCATAGATCGAAAGATTTTGTGGCAGTGATGGAAGAAGCAAAATCACTAGCAAAGGAACTTCTTGGTGCTACTGATGATTATGAGGCCTTATTTTTAGGTGGTGGTGCTAGCTTACAGTTTGCCATGGCCCCTATGAATTTACTGAACGAAGACGAAAAAGCCGCTTATATTGATACTGGAGTTTGGTCGTCAAAAGCCATAAAAGATGCTAAACTTTATGGTCAAATTGACGTTTTGGCATCTTCGAAAGACCAAAACTACAGCTATATACCTAAGGGATTCGACATAGATAAAGATTATAAATATCTTCACATTACAAGTAATAACACTATTTATGGGACACAATACAAGTCCTTCCCAGAGACTTCTGTACCATTGGTGGCAGATATGTCATCAGATATTTTTAGTCGGACGTTCGATGTCAATAAATTCGATTTGATATATGCTGGGGCTCAAAAAAATATGGGGCCTGCGGGCACAACTTTAGTTTTAGTTAAAAAATCTGCAATAGGTAGTGCCAAAAGAACCTTGGCCAATATGCTCAACTATGAAAATCATATCCAAAACGACTCTATGTACAACACGCCACCTGTTTTTCCTGTATATGTTTCTATGCTCACTATGCGATGGGTCAAAAATCAAGGAGGTGTAGCTGCTATTCAGGCCAAAAACGAGTACAAAGCCAATCTTTTATGGAATGAAATCGACAGAAATCCATTGTTTTTTTCACCTACTAATGTCGAAGATCGCTCAAATATGAATGTTTGTTTTTTGACACATGACAAAGAACATGAAGCTGAGTTTTTGACATTAACTAAAGAGGCCGGTTGCTCAGGATTGGCTGGACATAGGTCTGTAGGTGGTTTTAGAGCCTCAATATACAATGCTATGCCTCTTGCAGGCGTAGAAACATTAGTAGCATTGATGCAAAATTTTGAAAAAACCAAAGGTTAAATCAAAAACGTGTGGCTTATTATGTAGAAATAGATGGTCTCAAAATTCCTATTAAAATCATTGAGGAATATCGGGCTGGAGCTCGAGTATCTTTGGCTACAAAGTCTGTTATCTTGCGTGTACCCAAAACTCCCTTCGGTACAACTCAAGTTTCCAAACACTTGGATTGGGCCACAACATGGCTCAAAGGTTTAAAAGTTAAAAAACCTCATGTATTTGACAAATATTTGGACAAAAAGACATATTTCGATGGATCAAATTGGGAGATTGGTGGCCAATCATTCCTATTACAAATACTCCAAGAAAATAGAGAATCTGGAAACAT
>CAZBCV010000117.1:0-9892 GCA_964490495.1 uncultured Aureispira sp.
AATTCTTCTAGTGAAAAGGAAGCTTCCAGTTCAGGTGAAGAACTACATGTAATTATGCTGCCTAAATCTGTATTATCGAAGGTTTTTACAAACTTTAATTCATCCGAAGTATTTCGGGTCAGATTATCAGTCACTTTCATTTCAATCTTAATGCTTTGATTGGATAAAGAAGGGTCAAAACAAAAATACAAAGTATCATGAAGCCAAATTCCAGCAAATATCATATCGTTAAAATTCCGTTTGACACCTTGAATTTCAATTGAATACTCAACTCTTCCATTTTGTATAACTTGGTTATTACAATTCAAAAATTGAGCATTTAATTTCAGCCCTTTAACGACTTGATTAGAAGGGATATTGGCATTGTTCTTTATTGGCAATTGGGTATCTCCAGTAAAAGGCCCCACACGTTCCACAGGTAATCCTCCCAAAATAATAAAATCAAAATCATTTAATATTTTCGAATTACAACCGTTTTGCTGAACGAGATAATCAAACACTTGATTTTTGGGAAGTAACGCCTCATATAATCCATTAGAATCTGTAAAAACAACTGCTCCTTGAATCGAATATTCAGAAGGTGTTATTTCTAATATATCATAAAGTAACCCAACAACGACACCAGCGACCGGTTGATTTTGGGGAGTAGTTACGAGCCCTGAAACCACAATCAAATCATTGCTTCCTGGATTCTCTAAAGCTGTTACTGCGAAGGGAACATTGTCGGGCTTTCCTAAAATCACCTTGCCTAAATCTGTAATTTTTTCAGAGGCAATAACCCTTTTCGCATGTGGTGAGTAAGTATCATGAAGAATATTAAATGTAACATGAAGGCCTTCCTTCAAATTGATATCTCTAGTATCAAAACTTCCATCCTCTCTAGAGCGTAATTCACCGACTTTTTTCTCGTCTTGATAAACTTCGACTAGGACATTGGCTATAGTTTTGTCTTGATCTGATACGACGCCTTTAAAAAACAATCCATCTATGTTTTTGGGGTCTTCCCATGTGGTTTCGTCTATGGGGATGATTTCTTCTTTTCTACAAGATACCACAGACAACAAAATAGCAATAAAAAATATACTCAACCTTTTCATTAGATTATGATTTTTTGTGTTTTTTAAAAAAAATTAATTCACTACAATCGATTGTTACATATTATAATGACGAAGGCGCAGTAACGTTGCAAAGAATCATTACTTTTTAAAAATAATTTGACTATTTTATTATTTTTCTAAATATTTTATTTTTCCTTATATAAAATTTGTCCTATTATAAGTACTATATAATCAGTTTCTTTTATAATTAAAAATATTATAAATTAGTATTGAGGTACTTATACATGGTGAAATTGTTATATAAAAATTAAAAAACATTTTTTATTTTCATAATAAGTATTACCTTTGCAGTTCCTAAAGGCATAAAAGTTGTCTAGAGGAACCACCGATTTAAAATATTTTTAACCCAAATCCGATTTTATGAGTATAAACGATTACACAACTGTAAGCGTAAGTAAACGCAATTTTAATTTTTCTCAGTTTTTCACGTACCAATTAGAACCTCTATTGTTGAGTTTTATGCTATTGGCAGGAATCATAGGTTCTTTCTATATTTTTGGCGAAAAGCTTATTAGTGATAGTTCACTTGCAACAGAACAAATGAGAAATAATCCTGAAAAATCTTTCTTTTCCGCGGCATTGATTGGGGATTCTGAAAATGTAGCTTCAAATTCTTTTGATGAATATTTCAGTATGGATAAAAAAATATCTGTAGGGAAAGATTTTACCATGACTTTTTTAAAGGATGAAAAAGCTTCTCGTTACGTCATGGAAATGGGAGATGGTATGCGATTAATTATTACACAAAAGAATCTTTACTATCAATACGCAGAGCCTGGTACTTATTACATAGAACTCAAAGAAATCAAAGATGGTTTGATGAATATAGTAGCCACCAAAAAGATAAAGGTGAAATAGTATCGACAGATATATTTTCAAGCTTTGAGATAGCTTTTGATATGAATCTTCATGTCAAAAGCTATTTTTTTTTGATTTATTCTTGAAATTGAAAAAATTAAATTTACTTTGTGACTTTAAACTTTTGTATGGATTATTTTATAGATATTGTAGAGTTCGCCACACCAGAATGTGATGAAATCCTTAAACTAAGGTATGATATTTTGCGCAAACCTTTAGGATTGTTTTTTGATGAAAATGATATTAGTCAAGAATATGACCAAATACATTTAGGTTGCTATAAAACGTCTAATTTGCAGTTGGTGGGCTGTCTTCTCCTTAAGCCAATAGATGAAGCCATCATTAAAATGCGCCAAGTGGCAGTGGAAGAATCATTCCAGGGAAAAAGTATAGGAAGAATGTTGGTAGAACATTCGGAAAATTGGGCAAAAAATCAGGGTTTTGAGGAGATGCAATTGCATGCTAGATTGACAGCGGTCCCTTTTTATGAAAAGCTTAATTATAAAATCCGGGGTGATATTTTTCAGGAAGTCAATATTGACCATTATTTTATGTTTAAAAAGTTGTAGAGATAATGAAAAGACGTCATTTTGTAAAAAATATTTCGGTAGCCAGTACAGCCTCATTACTTATACCTAATTTTATGATGGGTCAATCCATTTACAAAAAAGATAAAATAAAATTAGGTTTTATCGGTGTGGGTGCAAGAGGTCTAGGAACTTTGGGTTTGGCACTGAAAAGAGAAGATATCTTGGTCACAGCGCTTTGTGATATAGATCCCATAACTCTAGCAAAAGGCCAAAAGTATATCGAAAAAGCTCAAAAACCAGCAGCTAAAATCTATGATTCCGGGCCAGAAGCCTATAAAGAAATGTTAGAATCCAATGATGTAGATGCCGTTTTTATAGCCACCCCTTGGGAATGGCACACACCCATGAGTATCGATGCCATGAAAGCGCAAAAAGCGGTAGCCTGTGAAGTTTCAGGGGCCACAAGTTTGGAAGAATGTTGGCAACGAGTACGAGCTTATGAAGAGACGCGTACGCCTTTCATGATAATGGAGAATGTTTGTTACCGCAGGGATGTGATGGCGGTTTTATCCATGGTTCGTCAAGGTCTTTTTGGTGAGTTGATTCATCTTGAAGGCGGCTATCAACATGATTTAAGAGAAGTGAAATTCAATGATGGGAAACAATATTATGGGGGTGGGGTAGAATTTGGAGAAAAGGGCTACAGTGAGGCTCGATGGCGTACTACACACTCCGTTTATAGGGATGGGGATTTATATCCCACTCATGGCATTGGGCCTATTCATACAATGATAGATATCAATAGAGGTAATAGATTTGAATATTTAGTTTCAATGTCTTCTAAAGCTCGGGGTCTCAATGATTACATAGTTAACCATCCTCAAGGTGGCAAAAATCATCCTAACGCTAATATTGAATTCAAACTTGGTGATATAGTGACCACTCAGATAAAAACTTACAATGGCGAAACAATAATTTTGACCCACGATACTAATTTAGTAAGGCCATATTCATTAGGTTTTAGAGTACAAGGCACACGTGGCATTTGGATGGATGTCAACAAAAGTGTTCATATCAATGGTCTAAGTCCTGCGCATGGATGGGAAGACGCGCAAATATATCTAGAGAAATATGACCATCCTTTGTGGCAAAAATATCAACATTTAGCTAGTGGAGCTGGTCATGGAGGTATGGATTGGTTTGTGCTCAATGATTTTGTGGAAGCTTTAAAAAACGATACACCTATGCCATTGGATGTTTATGATTATGCATCATGGGCGGCCATAACATGTATGTCTGAACAAAGTATCGCTCAAGGCAGTACACCACAATATTTTCCAGATTTTACCAACGGAAAGTGGATGCGGAGAAAACCTATATTTGGTTTATAGCTGTTTTTGTACTATTACATCAAGGCTCCGATAATTGTTGCGGACAATAGTGAGGCAATAGTTCCACCAATCAGTGCTTTGATACCTAATTCTGATAAAGTTTTACGCTGCCCCGGAGCCAAAGAACCAATTCCACCAATCTGAATACCTATACTCGCAAAATTAGCGAAACCACAGAGCATATACGTCGCCATAATAACAGATTTGTAATGGACAAAATGTATAGGGTTGTCTGGATTTTTGAGCTCAGCCAATTGTGAATAGGCTACAAATTCGCTAGCAGCCAATTTAATTCCTAATAATTGTCCCATTGTAGTAATATCTTCTTTGGCTACGCCAATCAGCCACATGAGAGGAGCAAAAATGAGGCCAAGGATAGTTTCTATGGATAATTGTGAATAAGGTGTATAATATTGTATCGTTCCATTAATACATGCCTTACTTTCAAGTGCTCCGAGGGTAAGAGCATTAAGATGAAGCCCACCCACCCAATTGAGTATATAGTTGAACATGGCGATAAAAGCGATAAAAACTAGCAACATAGCTCCTACATTAGCGGCTAATTTTAGACCCTCTGTGGTACCATTGGATACAGCATCTAAGGCATTGGTGCCAATATTGTCATACGAAACATTGACTTCTGTATTAATACTTTCAGTTTGTGGGTACAAAATCTTTGAAATCACAATAGCGCCTGGTGCGGCCATAACAGATGCCGTTAATAGATGTTTAGCAAATTCTAAACGCATTATAGGATCGTCGCCGCCTAAAAAACTAATATAAGCTGCTAATACTGCTCCGGCTACAGTAGCCATACCACCTACCATTACAAGTAGGATTTCTGATTTATTCATCTTTTCAAGATAGGCTTTGATCAGCAATGGGGCTTCAGTTTGACCCAAAAATATGTTGCCTGTAACAGATAAACTTTCCGCACCTGATATTTTTAATAATCGAGTAAACACAAGTGCAAACACTTTGACGACCTTTTGAATAACACCTAAATAAAACAATAATGAGGTTAATGCTGAAAAAAATACGATGGTTGGCAATACTTGAAACAAAAATATAAAACCAAAGCTTTCTACATTCATCATGTCACCTAATAGAAAAGTACTACCTGCTCTTGTAAAATTCAAAATTTCTACAAATAATTTTCCTACAAACTCAAAGATGGATTTGATGAAGGGAACTTTCAATACTCCCAAAGCTAAAATAAGTTGGGCAGTTAAGCCAATACCTACAGTTTTCCAGTGAATGGCTTTTCTGTTGGCGCTAAATAGATAGCCTATAAAGATGAGAACACCCATTCCTAAAAGGCCTCTTCCTATATTTATTAAGAGCTCCATATGATTTATTTCAAATTTTTAAACTTAAATTGACAACTACTATGATTAACTTTTTTAATTTTGCCGCAAAATAGGAACTTTTCTTTCATATAATCAAATCATGAGTTTAAAAAAATCAAATTGTTTTATAGTTGGTATATCGGGTGGTAGTGGTTCAGGTAAAACATCTTTTATCAATGACTTAAAAAAGTCGTTCAATGAAAATGAGATTTGTTTTGTTTCTCAAGATGATTATTACAAGCCTCGAGAGCATCAAAAAGAAGATGCATTCGGTGTGAAAAATTTTGATTTGCCAGAATCTATTGAGTTGGATGAGTTTTATTTTGATGTGGTAAAGCTCATCAATAAAATGCATGTCGAACGTGAAGAATATTCATTCAACAACTCGGAAAAAGAGCCCCGAATGTTGACATTAAAGCCAGCTTCAATCATTATTCTTGAAGGTTTGTTTGTGTTTCATGAGCCTAAAATTTTTGATTTAATGGATTTGAAAATTTTAATACATGCCACAGATACCCAAAAAATCATTAGACGTATTAAGCGTGATAGGGTAGAAAGGAATTATCCTTTAGAAGATGTGTTGTATAGATATGAGCACCATGTTTTACCTTCATTTGAGACCTTCATAGCACCTTTTATCAATAAAGTCGATATTGTAATCAACAACAATAAATCATATGATATGGGAAGGGATATGTTGATATCTTATCTAAAAGTGCAGCTGGTTTCCCAGACAGAAATGGTGTGATTTTTTCTTTAGGGAAGTTCTAAAAACCCAATTTCTAATACGAAAATATGTTTTAAGAACTTCCCTTCATATTTTTTGATAGATTTCAAAATATTGGGGTTTAAATCCATAGCGGGTTGTGTGTTTTTAACGTTGGCAAGACACTTTGTGAGATTTTTGAAAATAAATACTTAAAAAATTTCTATCTTCAGTAAACAAAAACTAACTTTGCAGTACATTAATATTTTTTTAAAAGTATTTCTCATCTGGAAGATAGTAGCTTCGTTTATTTTAGTTCTAATTTTTAAAATCAGTAGGAAATATTTTGTTTGAATATTTAGAGATATCACGTTTTAATGTTGGGTAAAAAAAATAAATAATTAAAATACAAATAACATGATGTACAAAATAAATTTCACGACCTTATTTGTTTTAGCTTGGTTTTCATTAATTTGCAAAGAAAATCCTAATCTTATTTATAAACAAATTTCTACTCATTCTTATTTATCAAATTGTATTAGGCCCGTTGCCGGAATTCAATTAAGAGCTAATAATATAAGAGCAAGATTATCTACCAATGGTTATTTTTTTTCCGAAGCACAATATATTTTTCCGAATCCTGATCCAGGACAATTGCCAGTAAGTGCAATATATACCTCTAGTCTATGGATGGGCGGCTTGGATAGGTCTGGAAATATAAGATTGGCGGCTGGGTTATATCCATCCATAGGATTTGATTACTTTGCAGGGCCGTTGGACCTAAATGGGTTAACTGAAAAGGAAATATGCGACAATTGGGATAGACTCTTTTCTGTGAATGGTGAAGTCATTAAAAAGCATTTTAGTGATATTAAATCTGCACAGAATGCGGGAACCCCCTATAATTGTGATGATATTCCAGATGAAATAAAATATTGGCCAGGACAAGGTAACCCGTTTTGGGATGAAAAATATAATTGGCAATTACCAGATGAACCGTTAGCCCCTTTTTGGGATGAGAATGAAGATGGGATTTATACTCCTTGTGAGGGTGATTTTCCAATTGTTGATATAGAACATTGTGAACCATCCACTGCTTTAGAGGCTTTGAATCGTGTTCCCACCCAACATGTCTTTTCTATAATGAATGATAATGGTGGTCCACAGACGGCTTCCGGTCCATTTTCTATTTCCATGGAAATTAAAGTTAGTTCTTTTGCATATAATACTACTGATGAAATAAATGATGCAACATTTCATCAGTATCAATTATCATATCGAGGAAGCGATTTATTAACTGATTTTTATGTTGGTATGTTCATAGATCCAGACTTAGGGTGTTATTTAGATGATTTTGTTGGATATGACAATGATAGAAATATGGCCTATGTATATAACCAAGATGCTATTGACGGCATCGATTCCACAGGATCTTGTTTTGGAACTCCGGCTTATGATAGTGGAATTCCTTTGGTTGGTTTTGACATTCATAAGCATATAAATATAGTGAAACGTTTCAAGAGAAATAGTAATGGGCAAGTGGTATTGGATAATGATGGCAATATTATTCTTGAAGATCTGGATTATTCCAACAGTCAAATAGATACAATTATTGAAGCCGATGTAAGTAGTTTTATATACATTGAAAACGGTGGGATTGGTAATCCTCAAGTAGGAACAACCGATCCTCGCCGCGGTATAGAAAGGGAATTTTATAATTATTTAAAAGGCTTTTGGGTCGATGGTACCCCATTGACCTATGGTGGTATTGGATACAATCCAGTATCTACTGATACAGTGAGGTATGCTTTTCCTGATGACCCTTCGGATCCCATGGGCTGGTCAATGTGTAATGTCCCTGATTTGATGGGTGGTGACAGGAGATTTTTGATGTCATCAGAAAGTTCTACTTTTTTGCCAGGTATGAGTACTTCTTTACTTTTAGGGATTGTTGGAGTTCTCAATATAGATCACCCATGTCCAGACCTTACACCACTAAGATTTGCTGATGATAAAGCTCAAAATTTATTTGATAATTGTTTTGATATAGTGAGCAATACAGAAGATGTTAAAGAAATAGATCTTTTCACAAATGTATTTGTTTATCCAAACCCTACACTGCTTTCGAATAATGTTTTACAGATTGCCAATCTTCCGACAAATACGACCGTAAATATAATGTCAATAAATGGCCAAATACTGCATCAATTCAAAGAAGAAAATTCAGTGTTTTTAGGGCCCTACCAAACAGTAAAATCATTTGAATACGCCACAGGTTCTCTTAAATCTGGTATATATATAATTCAAATATTGGACACCCAATCAGGGAAAGCCAAGGCATTGAAATGGATTGTCTTGTAGTCTTAATTTTATTTATTGATCTAATTGCAGATCCCGACTATAACAAAAAGCCCTGATAATTGAAAACTTCAACTATCAGGGCTTTTACTTATACAGTGTTCTAGATTACAACGCTTGAATAATATCAAACTGTGTCAAAACGATCATCTCGCCTGAAAGGTCCTCTGCTACAACAGCGGGAATGCTTCTAGAGAGGTATTTGTTCAACTCTTTGATAGGAAGGTCTGACTTGACTTTGGGAAATGGGGCCATCATGATGTCTTTCACAGGTTTGTCTCCATTGTCTAGTGGATTAGCTAGAATAAATTCCAATATACTACTTTCTAAGACTGAACCTACTATCTCTCCATTTTCTGTTATAGGCATTTGTGAAATATCGCTTTCCTTCATTGTTTTGAGCGCATTTCTTACAGTGGTGGCTGCATCTAAGGATAAAAACTTTTGATTTTTTCTTTGAGCCAATAAGTCTTTCACACGCAATTCAGTATCTAGAAATCCTCTATCTCGCATCCAATCGTCGTTGAATATTTTACCTACATATCTACTGCCATGGTCATGAAAGAGCACTACAACAACATCATCGGGCTTGAGATGGTCTTTCATTTGCAAAAGCCCAGCGAGCGCCGAACCACAACTATAGCCCAATAGAATACCTTCTTCACGGGCCAATCTTCTTGCTGCCAAAGCACCATCCTTATCAGATACTTTTTCGAAATGGTCAATCAATGAAAAATCCACATTTTTGGGCAAAATATCTTCACCAATTCCTTCGGTAATGTAAGGATATATTTCATTCCTATCAAAAATGCCTGTTTCATGGTATTTTTTGAATACAGAGCCATAAGTATCTATTCCCCATACCTTGATGTTAGGATTTTTTTCCTTAAGATATTTAGCCACACCTGATATAGTTCCTCCAGTGCCTACGCCCACCACATAATGTGTTATCTTACCGTCTGTTTGTTCCCATATTTCTGGACCTGTGGTCTCATAGTGTGCTTGTCTATTGGACAGGTTGTCATATTGATTGAGCCAACATGAGTTGGGTATTTCCTTACTTAGTCTTTCAGCTACAGAATAGTATGAACGTGGATCATCTGGTTCAACATTTGTAGGACATACGATGACTTCAGCACCCAATGCTTTTAACAAATCTATTTTTTCTTTACTTTGTTTGTCACTTGTTGTAAAAATGCATTTATAACCTTTGACCGCTGCGGCTATGGCAATACCCATACCTGTATTTCCAGACGTACATTCTATAAAAGTTCCTCCTTTTTGAATTCTTCCAGCTTTTTCAGCATCTTCCACCATTTTGAGTGCCATTCTATCTTTTGTAGAATGTCCTGGATTAAATGTTTCTATCTTTCCCAAAACTAAACAGGGTAACTCTTCCACTACTTTATTGAGTTTGACTAGAGGTGTGTTACCGATGGTATCTAATATGCTATCGAAATATTGCATGTTTTTATTAATTTTGCACAAAGGTAACCCATTTGAAATTTTTTTTAAACTAAATTGAGTACAAAATCACATTTTGTTCCTTTAATAAAATAAATTTAATATTGTATTAAACGAA
>CAZBCV010000118.1:0-9862 GCA_964490495.1 uncultured Aureispira sp.
CGTTTTGAATTTATAGACGAAATGCATAAAGATGAATTGGATATTTTTAAAGCCCATGGTTATCCATTTATTCCCAATGAATGTAGGGAAAGTTCAAATGTCATAGAACTGTTCAAACATCAAGATATAGACTTGGTACAAGAAAAAGATATCAAAGGCATCATTCATAATCATTCGACTTATAGCGATGGATTGCATACTTTGGAAGAGATGTCAGATTATGTATATTCTTGCGGTTATGAATATTTTGTAATCTCAGACCATAGTCAGTCTGCTTCTTATGCTGACGGACTACAAGTTGAAAAAGTATTGGCTCAATGGCGTGAGATTGATCAATTAAATCAAAAATATGGGAAAGATTTTAAAATGTACAAAGGTATAGAAAGTGATATTCTCACTGATGGCAGGTTGGATTATTCAGATGAGATTTTAAAAGGGTTCGACTTAGTCATTGCCTCAATACATTCAGTCCTAAATATGGATGAAACTAAGGCCACCCAAAGGTTAATAAAAGCGATTGAGAATCCATTTACGAAAATATTAGGTCATCCGACAGGGCGTCTTTTGTTGGCCAGGCCTGGCTATCCTATAAATTATCAGAAGGTCATTGATGCATGCGCTGCCAATAATGTGGTAATGGAGCTCAATGCCAATCCTCAAAGATTAGATTTAGACTGGAGATGGATAAGTTACTGTATGGATAAGGGCGTAAAAATAGCCATTAATCCTGATGCTCATTCCAAAGGCGCAATTCACTATATTAAGTATGGGGCATTGGTGGCCAGAAAAGGTGGTTTAATAAAAAATATGTGTTTGAACACAATGTCAAAATATGAGTTTGAGACATGGTTGACAGAAAAATAACCCTTAAAATAATGTTAAGACAGGTTAATCATTTTTAATATGTGTTAACCACATGTTAAAAGGTGAGGCTTAAAAATCAATCTGTTTGGAATACAAGTTAATTGGCTTAATTTTGCAACAATATTTAATTTTATTAATTTCATTTAACAATAAAAAATCAAAAGTAATGAAGAGTTTTCAATTATTTGCTATCTTAGCCCTTGTGGGTACATTTTTATTTACCTCTTGTAAAGAAACAGCTAAAACTGATGAAGCTAACGAAGCTGTAGCAGTTCAAGAACCTGTGGCGGTTCAGGACATGGCATCTCCTACTCAAGTCCCTAATGCAGATCCACAGAATGCAGAAGCAGTTCCTACAGGGCCTTTGACATCAATAAAATTTGATAAAGATGAATATGATTTTGGAAAGATTATGGATGGTGAAAAAGTAACTCATATTTTCAAATTCAAAAATACAGGTAATGAACCTCTAATCATCAGTGACGCAAAGGCAAGTTGTGGATGTACAGTACCTGATTGGCCAAGAGACGCTATTGCTCCTGGTAAGTCTGGGGAAATAAAAGTAGTATATGATTCTAAAGGAAAAGGTGCTGTTGGAGGTAAGAACGATAGCAAGCGTGTAACTATCAAAGCCAATACTGATCCTATGGAAACATATCTTAATATTAAAGGTATCATCGACAAAAAAGAAGGAGAGCAATAATTTTCATTTTATTAGCTTTATTAAAAATAAAAAAGGTTGGCCAAAAGTCAACCTTTTTTTGTGTTTTGTGGTTAGTATTTATAATTTTTAATTGCTCATTCTTTGAAAAATTATTTAAGTCTTATAAAATTTAGTCATACAATATTTGCCTTGCCTTTTGCTATATTGGGTTTAGTATTGGGATTGTTGGATGCGCCTTCAGATAGGGCGTGGACATTGTTTATTTTGGTGGTTTTATGTATGCTTTTTGCGAGGAGTGCAGCCATGGCCTTCAATAGATGGATAGATAGAGACATTGATACCAAAAATCCGCGAACAATTATCAGAGAAATTCCTTCGGGGATTATTGCCCCGTCTTCTGCCCTTAGGTTTGTGATAGCCAATAGTTTTTTGTTTATAATCACTACATATTTTATTAATTTATTGTGTTTTGCATTAAGTCCATTGGCCTTATTGGTCATTTTGGGGTATTCATATACAAAGAGATTTACAGCTTTGTGCCATCTTGTTTTAGGGATGGGATTGGCGCTAGCTCCTATAGGGGCCTATCTTGCAGTTACAGGCGAATTTAGTATGATTCCTGTTTTGATAGGTTTTGTAGTGTTGTTTTGGGTGTCTGGTTTTGATATCATTTATGCATTACAAGACGAAAATTTTGATAAATCACATAGCCTTCATTCTATTCCTGTCGCTTTAGGTAGAGTAGGAGCTATGACCGTTTCAAAAATCTTTCATGTTACCTCTGCTATTTTACTGGTTTTAAGCGTATATCTTATTTTTCAAAACTATCCACAAGCTGGATGGATTATGTGCTTAGGAGTGGGGCTCTTTTTGAGTATGTTAGTATATCAACATCTTATTATATCTCCTACAGATTTATCTAAAGTGAATATAGCTTTTTTTACTACAAATGGTGTGGCTAGTTTGATATTTGGGTCTTTAGCTATACTAGAACTGTGGTTTAAGGTGTAAATGAAATCGGGCTATTTTTTTACAGATTTTTTATTAGAGTGATTTAAAAAAAGTAAATCATTTTGATGTATAAAAATAAAATTTGTCAAAATGATTGAAATTTCTCTAAAATTTAAATTTAGCTTTACGATTTTTAGTTAACTTTATTCACACTTTAATGAAAAGAACTAAATGTATTCTATCTTTTTTTACCCAAAAAATGGTTTATTTCATGAGAAATAGGATGCCCAGAAGCACGTCTAAACGCAGCTATTTGGCCACTGTGCCAAATGGCATCAGATATAGGGCCGTGTATTAGATTCCAAACAGGAAAAGAACTATCTCCACTAGGGCGCGATAGGATGATCTTTACATTATCGATATCTATATAGTTCTTGCTCAAGTGTTCTCTGGCCTCAAAAAGGTTTTCTAAAACGTCTGTTACATACATGGCTGTGTTTTTTTCCGAAATATCTCTTGTCAATTCTTCTTTTTTAACACCTTTAGTTGCAGCGAGAATCATTATAGATAAGTCTTTTATGTGCTCTATGGTCTCACCACAAGAGCGAGAATCGTTAGAAATTCTATAATCAAAATCTTCTGGTCGGAGATTGTTTGTGGCCCAATAAAACCTAAAACCTAGGCCATCAATCATATGGATTAACAAAGCTTTTTCGGTGATGCTATCTGGTTGTGAACTTATGTCGGCAAAAAAGTTTGGATGAGTATTTTGTGCTAAGCTCATGACTGATAAATGTAAAATTATGTAGGGCAAAACGAGAGCGTTAATAGACATACTTTACTTTTTAAAAAATTGAATAACTTCCATGTTCTCACCATTTTCAAAAGCAACGAAATATATTCCGCTTCGGAGGTTATTAATATTGTCTATCGTCAATCTTTGGTTTGATATTGGATATTGTGATGTGTGTTTGAGTTGGCCTGAAGCATCATATATGTATATAGTCAAGGGGCCTATATTTTGAGGAAAATCCATTTCAAGTATTAATTGTTCTTCTACAGGATTAGGATATAGTTTTGTAATGTTTTTTACTGTTAAATCTGAAACATTTGAAGGTTTATTTTGATAAATTCTAAGATAATCCACTTCCATAGCGTCTTGTAAAAATGCAGGATAAATACTTGGTTGTATAGCAAAATTCATAAGTATGTATTGTTCTGCATCAAAAGGCCATGTTTCAGAGTTTCTTATTGACGGCTCGTAGATATAATGTATATTGTCATCCACGCTAAATACCAATCTTTCAGGATACCATTCTAAAGTATAAATGTGAAAATCTGTTGATGCAGTAGGGATGTTTTGACCTCCATGATTAAAAGTATTGCCAAAACTAGATGGGGTATGTGTTGCGCTTTGTATAAAATTTGGATTATGCCCCCAATGTTCCATAATGTCTATTTCGCCACAAGCTGGCCAGGATGTCGTTCCGTATCCCTGCTCCATCCAATACCCTCCTCTTTCAGTAATGTTTTTACCAAGAGTCCAAAGTGCAGGCCATGTACCTATGCCAGAAGGCAGTTTTGCTCTTATTTCTACTTTTCCATATTGAAAAGCAAACTTTGAGTTTAATCTTGCCGAAGTGTAATCTTTAGTAACACCTTGATTGGTAAATTTTTCCTTACGTCCTATGATTTTTAAGACACCGTTTTCTACAATTGAGTTTTCTTTTCTATTTGTGTAATGCTGTACTTCACCATTGAACCAACTGTCTCCTTGAGGTATCAAAGTTTGGTGGTGCCATTTTGATTTGTCCACTTCGCCCTCTACTTCAAACTCGTCAGACCACACCAAATGGTCATACTCGGTAAGGCTAGTAGTCTCATTTTGATAATAAAAATTATCTAAAAAAGCTACGACTCTATCGTTATTATTTTCGCCATTGACTTGAATTACCACTCTATTAAAATCTTTTCTAAAAGTGGGTGGTGGAGAGCCGCCATTAAGGTTGATATAATTGTCGTTTTTGAAATCAAAAGTGATGGTTTGCCATTGATTTAAAACTATAGGTTTAATAATTTCAGTTTGCAATTCCCATGGGCGTTCGTCAGTATTGTCTTGGAGTTTGAGAGAAACTTGAAGGGGTTGATTTCCAGTGATTTCAGTGGATGGTACATAAATTTGAAAAGAAAAACTATAATTTTCAATTAGATTGAATTTTTTTTCTATGTCGAGTTGAACATTAGCATACTGTCCACCAATATCATTGTATTGAAGTACTTTTGAAGAAAGATTTATTCCAGCTTTAAGGGGATTATCTATCCCAATGTTGATAATACAATCATCTCCTCGCCATGATAAAACGCTGTTTTTTTCAAAATCGTCTATAATGGACTGTGAAAATAATCCCGCATTTGTAAGCAAAAGTCCTGCGAAAAAAAACAACACTAATTTTTTTAAAACCATAAAATGGGTAATTTGATGAAATAAAGTTAATTCCATAAAAAAAAACTTTGGGTTATAATTATTTATTACTAAAAATCAATACATTTAGATTACCTGAATATCTAAAAATGTACATTTGGAAAGATATCCAATCCATCCAACATACAATTTAATGAAAATGTTGTGTTTGAGTTACGAACATTCTAAAAGGAAATTTAAGCATTTTTACAGGCAAAGCACTAAATTTAAATTTTATACAGTATCGGTTATAGTATGTAACCTTTTTTATATTCGACCCAAAAAGAATATAGGTACTAACGAATATAAAAGGCACATTTTGAAAATAGAATTTTTTTATTATTTCATAAAGACTACTTTTACTTAAATTATTAAATATTATTTTAATATCTTTGCATTTTTATATGGAGCCATGATGACGCCGTAAAATAAAAATATTGTCAAAAAATAGTTATAATATGACGTTTGAGAGTTTAAAATTAGATGAAAAAATATTAGAGGCCATATCCTATATGGGATTTAAGGAAGCCACCCCTATACAAGAACAAACTATACCTGCCATTCTTAACAATCAAGATTTAATAGCTTGTGCACAAACTGGTACGGGTAAGACAGCTGCATTTATGCTCCCTATTTTACACAAAATAGCTTTAGGGAACAATAAGGGAACTTCCGTTTTGGTTATTGTTCCTACTAGAGAGTTAGCTTTACAAATAGATCAACAAATACAGGGTTTTGCATATTTCATACCAGTGTCATCCATGGCTATTTATGGAGGTGGTTCGGGCAATGAATGGGAAACTCAAAAGAAAGCATTGGCCAACGCTGATATTATTATAGCGACACCAGGTAAGTTGATTTCGCACATCAATATGGGCAATGTAAGATTCGATAATCTCAAACATTTGATCCTGGACGAGGCAGATAGGATGTTAGATATGGGATTTTATGACGATATCCAAAAAATAATAAAGGCTTTACCACAAAAACGACAAACCTTGATGTTTAGCGCTACTATGCCACCTAAAATGAGGCAATTAGCTAAGCAAAACTTAGTCAATCCCTTAGAAATATCCATAGCCATTTCTAAACCATCGGAACGGGTCAAACAAACAGCCTATCTTGTCAATGATTCACACAAAACAGAGCTTATTCATCATTTGTTGAAAGACAAACCTCAACTAGAAAGTATTATTATTTTCTCTTCTTCCAAAAAGTCTATAAGCGATATAAAACGTGGGTTGTTAAAATTTGGCTATCCCTGCGAAGATATTTCTTCAGATTTGGACCAAAGCCAACGCGAAGTTGTACTCAATAACTTCAGGTCAAAAAAGACACGTATTCTCATCGCTACAGATGTGCTTTCTAGAGGCATAGATATTAAGGACATTCATTTGGTTATAAATTTCAATGTGCCTTCGGATGGTGAGGATTATGTACACAGAATAGGTAGAACAGCAAGAGCTGATGCTTCTGGCGAAGCCTATACTTTGGTCAATGAAGATGAAATGAGTAAGCTAGCGGCCATAGAAACATTGATTGGTTCGGAAATTAATAAAGAAAACATTCCAAGTTCCATAGGTGTGAGTCCTGAGTGGAATCCTCGAAGAAAAAGGTTTTTTGAACGTTCTAACAACAATATTGGTTCACGGAACTCCAAAGGTAACACCAGCAAAAACAGATCTTCAAATAATAAACCATTCAAAAAGAAGCAACAAAACAATTCTAGTAATCCAGGCAATAATTTGAGCTAGTGGGACAAATGGATGTTGAGTTTGTTATCATTTTTGATTAGGGGACATTCAAGACTTTTACATTGCAAGGTAATCAATTTTCGTTCCACCGACATGCATGTCTATGGATGAGGTGAATGCCTGACAATTTTTTAACATAAACTTCTGTATAAAGTAGGGGGATTTCAATAAACTTACCATTTAGGGAAACACTAAAATGTCCTTTGCCTGTAATAACAAAAGTATGGGCATGTTGCTCGACATTGGCTTCAACTATTTTGACAGAATGGTATATCAATTTTTTATTTTTTATATTTTCAATCACTTCTGTTTTTGTTTCAATCCAACCATTCGAGTGGATATACTTGACATTTTCGTCCAATAAGATATGTAGTGAGTCCAGCTGATTATTTACCATCCATTGAAATTTTCTTTCGTGGAGATGTAAGATATTTTCGCTAGTTTCAGACGATGATTTCATTGATGTATTTCTGCCCACACTGCAAGAAACCATCAAAAAAAGAAAAAAAATACTGTATTTCATTAATATATTTTTAAGAGATTATAAATGATTTAGCCCTTTTCATGAGAACGAAAGGACAGAGGCGGTTTTATTTTTTGTGTTATAGAATTGCCGTGTCGCATGACAATGATTATAGAGTAAGGGTAATAAAAAAAATTATCGTAAAACCCACTTGCCAAAAACAAATTTTTCAAATTCAATGATCAAAAACAAACCCAAACCACATAAAAATATTAGACCCCAATGTGTGCTGCTTATGGCTGTCGTTCCAAACAATTTTTGCATAAAGGGTGAATAAATAAAAACCAATTGCAAGACCAAAAGTGTCAATATAGAGAAGAGTATGTGAATATTTGTAAAAAATCCTTTGTGAAAAACATTGTCTTTTAAATAACGACAATTCAATAGGTAAAACGCTTCGCCTATTGCCAACATATTGACTGCAATAGTGCGCGCGTATTCAAGCTCTGCACCATTGTTGCGCAAGTATCTAAAAAGGACTAGAGTCATTCCCCCAAGAAGAAGAGATACTGATAATATCCGAAACATCAAATATCTGTCCAATATAGGTTCTTCAGAGGCTCTTGGTGGCCTTTTCATTACATTTCTTTCTGGGGGTTCAAATGCCAAAGCTAGACCTAAAGTAACTGCTGTCACCATATTTATCCATAATATTTGAGAGGCAGTAATGGCCATAGAAGTACCTGAAATAATGGCAAATATAATGATTAAAGCTTCCGCTCCATTAGTTGGTAGTATAAACATGATAGACTTTTTTATATTTTCATATGTTGTTCGACCTAGCTTGACTGCTTCACTGATGGATGTAAAATTGTCATCGGCTAGCACCATCTCAGAAGCATCTTTGGTTACTTCGGTTCCTTTTATTCCCATGGCTATACCGATGTTCGCTCTCTTTAAGGCAGGTGCATCATTCACTCCATCTCCAGTCATAGCTGTTACCAGATTGTGTTTTTGTAAAGCCTCTACCAATTTCAGTTTGTGTTGAGGAGTAGTCCGCGCAAAAACATTGTATTTCAAAACTACCTCTGCCCATTCAGCTTCTGATAAACTATCTAAATCAGACCCCGATATGGCGCCATGTGTATTGGTAATATTGAGTTTTTCTCCGATATTCTGTGCAGTGAGTGCATGATCTCCAGTAATCATTTTGACTGTTATGCCTGCGGAATGGCAATTTTTTATGGCCTCTTTCACTTCTGGACTTGGTGGGTCTATCATGCCACATATCCCTAGAAATATAAGATTTTCTTGAACGTCCTCATGGGTAATTTTTGTTTTTAGAGTGTCTATATCTTTCATGCCAAATGCTATGACACGTTGTCCTTTAGAGGCAAGTTCTTTTATGTGGTTTTCCCACACAGCTAAATTCATTTTTTCAATTCCATTTTCAGATAAGAAGTGGGTACACATCTTGAGTACTTTTTCAGGAGCTCCTTTGAGATATATTTTTTTATGACCAATAGATGTTTTGCCCAATACTGCCATATATTTATGTTCTGAATTAAAAGGCAATAAATCTCCTCTTACAAAACCACCTAAGTTCAAGTCTGCCTTTTTGGCTAGGGTTACGAGTGCACCTTCAGTAGGATCTCCAATTAATCCCCATTTACCCGTTTCATCTTTTTGTATTTTGGCATCATTACACCACAGAGATGTACACAAAATCTCGATAAGTGAATGATCGTTTTCTAAACTTGCAGTTGAATTTATCTTATTGATGATTTTTCCTTCTGGATTGTATCCTGCACCTTCCACAATGTACTCACTTAATGAAGTTATCACTGTCCTTACAGTCATTTCATTTTTTGTCAATGTACCAGTTTTGTCAGAACATATAATAGCTACAGAGCCTAAGGTTTCTACTGATGGCAAATGTCTAATTATTGCGTTTCTTTTGGCCATTTTTTGTACGCCCAAAGCTAAGGTGATGGTCATAAGAGCGGGTAATCCTTCGGGAATAGCTGCGACTGCAAGACCAATAACTGCTGGAAATAACTCTTCTGAAGTGAATCCATGAATAAAATAACCATACAAAAATAATAGAGCTGCAGCACCAATAATAAAAATAGACAATACCTTACTAAAAGCTTCCATTTTTTGTATGAGAGGTGTTTCTATTTTTATCACATTTTCAAGCATATGGCTTATTTTACCCAGCTCAGTATTGGCTCCAGTGGTGAATACTACGGCCTTGCCTGTACCATAAGTAACCACTGTACCAGAATAAACGATGTTTTTTCTATCAGCCAATACTACAGACCCTTCTAATGTATCAGAAGTTTTTTCTATTGGCAAGGATTCCCCTGTCAATGCGGCTTCTTGCGTTTTTAGGGTTTTGCTCTCTAAAATACGCATGTCAGCTGGTATTTTATCACCCGCTTTTAATAACACGATATCTCCTGGTACTAAGTCCGTTGATGGGATTTCTACCCTATGACCATCTCTAATAACAACCGATTGTACTGAGAGCATCTTTTTTAGGCCTTCTAAGGCACGCTCTGCTTTTCCCTCCTGTAAGTAGCCGATGACAGAATTGACCATAATGACGGCCCATATCACACCAGTATCAAGCCAGTCTCCAAACCATGCTGTCACCAAGGAACTAGCTATAAGAACATATATCAATACGTTTTTGAATTGTG
>CAZBCV010000119.1:0-9853 GCA_964490495.1 uncultured Aureispira sp.
ATATGTGATTTGTAGGTTATAGCTGCCATCACTTATCTGTCCTAAAATAAATTTTCCATCAGTATCGGACGTGCCATAAGCCATTAATGTAGAATCTTGAGCATCTAGCAACACCACCACAGCACCAATTAATGGTTGATTGTCAATGTCTTGGAGTTGCCCTTTTATTGTGTAATTTTGAGCCTGTGATGTAAAGGATATAAATAAAACTGAAATGAAAAGAAAAATACGTAGCATAAAATATATTTGTATTGAAAATGTATGATTATTGAATTTATAAAAATTAAGCTATGAAGAGTTGATGGAATGAATAGGCTTATTGACTATTGGACCTCGAAAAATATTATTGTCAAAAATTATAGTCGAAGTGGATTTATTAAACCTAAGTATCAGATAATACAAAATTTTAATTATTGAGGCTACTGACGACCTCTGCCTCTATCTCCCCACATCTCTTGTCGCTCCTTTGTTTTTTCTTCACGGAGTTTGTTGAGTGCTTCGCGTGAAATTTTTTCGCCATCTTTGGGCTTTTGTATTTTTGGTATTGTATCGCCAATGGATTGAGCTAAAATATGAAAATCAGCACTTTGTACTTCTAAAATCAATCCAGGTAAACCTCCATATTGGTCTGGGCCATGTGGAAGCGTGATTTGTGGTGTGAAATACACCACTACGTTTTCGGTACTATCTTTGTACATAGCTTTCATACACATATAGCCCAAAATATCTTTTTGTTCACCCGCACTGATTTTCCATTTGCGTTGAGGCAAATTTTCACTGATGAGGAAGTCCTTTCCAAACATTTTTTGAGCCTCTATGAAGACATCTTCTTCAGTGTTTTTATAAAAGGTCTTAATTCGTTGCGTCATCATATTTCTAATCCACCTACTGCGTCTATCATTGGGGTCAATGTCTATCTCTGTCTCCGTATTTCTTTCGTAAAAAGATTCTTTTATATTGAAATGCAATTGTGTGGTCACCTCAAATGATGGTGGCATAGGCATGAAATTATTGTTTTCTTCATTAAATAAAGTGTGTTTGTAAGTGATGATACCTTGAGTTGTTTGGCCAGACACTTTTAGTCCTATAAAAAGTAATAGGAAAGAAAATATAATTGTAAAATTACTCATTAATGTATTTTGAATTTTTAATGGTGTGTGCATGAATGAAATTTGGTTTTATATTAATTTTATATTAGACATTCTTAAAAGACAAAAGTTTAAAATGCATTTTCTTTTCTAAATACGAAAATAGATACTTGAATTTTCAAAAAATATTAAGTTTTGTTAATGCTTTTCTTTTTTAATCATCAATAGGGATTATTAAAACTATTTTTTATATTATCGATTTATATTATTAAACCTAACATTTATGCCAAAAAAAATATTTTTAATCAGACATGCCAAATCTTCTTGGACTGATTTTTCTATCAGTGATTTTGATAGACCCTTAGATGATCGGGGTGTAAGAGATGCACCTATTATGGCGCAATTTCTCAAGGACAGAGGCGTCACTCCTCATAAAATAATCTCATCATCTGCGATGCGTGCTAAAACCACTGCTCAATTTTTTGATAAAGTGTTTTCTATGGGTGTTTCCTATGTGGATGCCTTGTATCATTGTCAACCTGATGAATTTATCAATGTATTGGAAACTGTTGATGAAAGTACAAATTGTGTGATGCTTTTTGCTCATAATCCTGGCATCACTTTTGCGGCCAATTTGGTTAAGATGGGATGTACAGACAATGTGTCCACATGTGGTGTGGTTGAATTGGAAATGAATTCTAAAATACTTTGGAAAGATATTGATTGGAATAAAATGACCTTATTACAAATACACACACCTCGTGGTATTGGGCTTTAAAGCAAACATTTGATTTTATGAATGTCTTTAACTGCTAACTTTTATTAAGGTTTGAAGTGGATTTTGTGGCATATAGGACATTTTTCGATGTTGTGTCCTCGTGCTGGACAATACTCACGACCATAAAATATAATTTGTAAGTGAAGTTTGTTCCACGAAGATTGTGGAAAGGCTTTTTTAAGGTCTTTTTCTGTTTGTGTTACATTTTTGCCTTTGGTCAATTTCCATCTTTGTGCTAGCCTATGAATGTGTGTATCAACAGGGAAAGCTGGTACTCCAAAAGCCTGAGACATGACAACGGAAGCTGTTTTGTGGCCTACACCTGGCAACGATTCAAGGGCTTCAAAACTTTGGGGGACTTGCCCTTCGTATTCATTGATGAGAATATGTGACAGACCGCTTATAGCTTTAGACTTCGCTGGTGAAAGCCCACAAGGCCGGATAATAGCTGCAATTTGATCAATCTCTTTATGAGCCATATCGTAAGGATTGTCGGCTAGTTCAAAGAGTGCAGGAGTCACTTTATTTACACGTTCATCGGTACACTGAGCGGAGAGCAAAACAGCCACTAATAATGTATAGGGGTCTTTATGATTTAAGGGAACTGGAGTTTCAGGGTATAGTTTTTCAAGAGTCTCCATTATGAAAGTCACCTTTTCTTTTTTTATCATCAGTTCTGATTGTTTTTGATAATATGAATAATGTCCTTACCCAAGTGGATTGTATTTAATAAATGCCCCGTCACTGATGCAGCTTTTACACCTTCAAATAATTTTTGTTGATGGGTTATAACATAGGCTTGATGCCAATAGTTGGCCTCAATAATAGATTTGTGAAGTGCTGCACCGCCTTCTACACCTATAGAGAAAATACCTCTTTCAAACAACAATTTCATAATAAATGGTATATCCTTGATGTTTTCTACTTGGAAAAACTCTTTGTTACCTTCAGTTTTGGTTTCTATTTCATTGACAATGAGAGTGGGTAAAGAGTCACTTAAAATATGGGATGATCGAGGAATTTCTAAGCGGGCATCCATAACTATTCTCAGCGGGTTTTGGCCAAAATAATGCCTAATATCTAATATAGGATTGTCTATTATAGCTGTGTTTTTACCTATCATAATGGCATCAAACTCACTTCTCCATTTATGAACCCAAACTTGAGTATGTGCCTGACTTATGGCTGTTTTTTGATTTAATTTAGATATAAGGAAGTCCGAACTTTGAGCCCATTTTAAAGCGACAAATGGTTTTTTTTGAAGATGAATATAGAATCTATTTAAAATATTTTTGCATGCTTCGTTTTCGACAATATCCACTTGAATGCCATGATCCTTTAGATATTGAACACCTTTGCCAGCTACGATGGGATTGGGGTCAATTACTGCAATCACTACTTTTTTTATTTGTAGCTCTACAATTTTGTGGACACATGGTGGAGTTTTGCCGAAATGAGAGCAAGGCTCAAGACTGACATAGAGTGTCGCTTCTTTTATGATGTGCTGGTCTTCTGTTTTCACACTCATTACGGCATTAATTTCTGCATGTGGACCACCATAATACTCATGAAATCCTTCACCAATTATTCGATTGTGCGCCACCAATACCGCTCCGACCAAAGGATTAGTAAGTGTGTTTTTACCAGCTCTTTGAGCAATTTCAGCACATCGATTAAGATAAATGTCGTGCATCTCAAAATCATTCATGTCTCAGTGTTAGTCCAATATATTGGAAGCCAACTTGCCATGACATTGTTTGTATTTTTTACCACTCCCACAAGGGCACAAATCATTCCTTCCAACTTTTACCTCCTGTCTTTTGATGGTTTCTGTTTTTTCTACTTTTTTAGAGACACTTTCAGCCGCTTGTCTCATGGCTTCTTCATCTTCTGTACGGCTAGTACGTACTCTCGACATGTCTGTGCGTTGTACTTTGGCCTCTTGTACTTCTTGTTGTAGAATCAATTTACCATTGAATAGGTACGCACTCACATCTCTGTTGATTTTGTGTATCAATTCCTCAAAGAGTCCATAAGCCTCAATTTTGTATTTGACAAGGGGGTCTTTTTGTTCAAAAGAGGCAGCTTGAACGGCGTCTTTGAGTTCGTCCATGCTTCTCAAATGTTCTTTCCAATGATCATCTATAATAGCCAATGTAATTGTCTTTTCAATATCTTTCATTATAGAAGCTCCATTAGTATCTAAAGCTAACTTCAAGTCTGCTGCAATAGGTAATGGATTGGTACGCCCATCGGTGAATGGGATGGATATTCTTTTGTATCTGTGGCCTTCATTTTTATACACACGGTCGATGATAGGAAGTAAAACTTCAGTAATATTACTACATTTTATTGTATAATGATTAAGTGTTTGATCAAGTACTTTATCTATGATGTTATCTTCGGAACCAGATAAAAATTCATCTTTTGATATTTCAGGATCTATACCTAAAAGTGAAAGACAATCGAATCTGAAACCTTCATAGTCTTTGGCTCTTTTATGTGTAGAGACTACATTCTCAACAGAGCCCACAAACATACTGTGAATGTCAACAGCTAATCTTTCCCCATGTAAAGCGGCATTACGTTTTTTGTAAATAGCTTCTCTCTGAATGTTCATAACATCATCATACTCAAGAAGTCTTTTACGGATACCAAAGTTATTTTCTTCCACTTTTTTCTGAGCACGCTCTATAGATTTACTGACCATGCTATGTTGAATGACTTCACCCTCTTTGTGTCCCATTTTATCCATAAGCCCTGCTATACGTTCAGACTGGAATAGACGCATGAGGTTATCCTCAAGAGATACATAAAACTGGGATGAACCAGGGTCGCCCTGACGACCGGCCCGACCACGAAGCTGCCTGTCAACACGTCTAGAATCATGTCTTTCAGTAGCGATGATGGCTAAACCTCCAGATCTTTTAACTTCTTCAGAAAGTTTGATATCCGTACCTCTACCGGCCATATTGGTGGCTATCGTCACAGCTGAAGGTTTACCTGCTTCTGCAACAATTTCGGCTTCTCTTTGGTGTTGTTTGGCATTTAATACATTGTGTTTTATACCTCTCATATTAAGCATTCTACTTAATAATTCAGATATTTCTACAGACGTAGTACCTACTAAAACTGGCCTTCCTTGAGATGTCAAGTTTTGGGTTTCCTCAATTACAGCATTATATTTTTCTTTACCTGTTTTATAGACAAGGTCATCTCTATCGTCCCTTACTATAGGTCTGTTGGTGGGAATAACAACGACATCCAATTTATAAATTTCCCAAAACTCACCAGCTTCAGTTTCTGCTGTTCCAGTCATACCGGCTAGTTTGTGGTACATTCTAAAGTAATTTTGTAGTGTAACAGTGGCATATGTCTGCGTTATATCTCCAATTTTTACACCCTCCTTAGCTTCCAAAGCTTGGTGAAGTCCGTCTGAATATCTACGACCTTCCATCATACGGCCTGTCTGTTCATCCACTATTTTAACTTCCTCGTTGATGACAACATATTCTGTATCTTTTTCGAAGAGTGTATAGGCTTTTAATAACTGGCTTGAGGCATGAAGTCTTCTTGATTTCAAAGCATAATCTTGAATAAGTGTTTCTTTTTGCTCAGTCAGTTTTATACCTTCTTTTTCCTCTTTCGAACTCAATTCTTGTATTTGTTGCGTAATATCAGGCATGACAAAGAAGTTCGGATCGTTTTCACCATGTGAAAGATAATCAACTCCTTTGTCAGTCAATTCTACTTGTCTATTTTTCTCATCGATTGTAAAGTAAAGAGGTGCATCAGCTAAATGCATGTTTTTACTTTGTTCCTGCATGTAAAAATTTTCTGTCTTTTGCAATAACACTTTAATTCCATCTTCACTCAAAAACTTAATGAGTGGCCTGTACTTAGGCAATGACCTAAAGGCTCTGAATAAAGCTAGTCCACCCTCTCCTTCATTTGGGCCCGTGCTACCTTCCTTAATTAATTTTTTAGCAGTGGCCAAAAATTCTGTAGCTTGTTGTCTCTGTACACTAAATAATTTTTCTATTTTGGGTTTGAGTTCTTGATATTCTTGTTCATCAAGGCCCTGTGGGACTGGACCTGAAATAATCAAAGGCGTTCGTGCATCATCTATCAATACTGAATCCACCTCATCCACCATGGCATAATGATGTTTGCGTTGTACTAATTCATCTTTGTCGCGTACCATATTATCTCTCAGATAATCAAATCCAAACTCGTTATTTGTACCATAAACTATATCACATCTGTATGCGGCAATTCTTTCTGGTGAGTGTGGCTTATATTTGTCAATACAGTCGATAGTCAAATGTAAAAACTGGAATATAGGTCCAATCCATTCAGAGTCCCTTCTAGCCAAATAGTCATTGACGGTGATGACGTGCACACCCTCGCCTGTCAGTCCATTGAGATAGGCAGGAAGTGTCGCCACCAATGTTTTACCCTCTCCAGTAGCCATTTCAGCGATTTTACCCTCGTGAAGCACCATGCCGCCTATAAGTTGTACATCGTAATGGAGCATGTCCCATTTGATTTCACCTCCAGCTGCTGTCCACGAATTTTTCCAAATTGCAGTTTCGCCATCTATCATGACATAGTTGCTTCTTGCAGCGAGATTTCTGTCGTTTTCTGTGGCTATTACTTTTAGTGTATCGTTTTCTTTAAACCTTCTTGAAGTTTCTTTGACTACAGCAAATGCTTCAGGCAATATGTTTTGAAGAGCTTTTTCAAGATAATTGTCCCTTTCTTTTTTTATTTTATCTACTTCATCATAGATTTTCTCTTTGTCAAAAAAGTCAGGTGTATTTTCAGCTTTTAGTTTCATGGCCGCTATGTCAGCATCTATTTCTTTAAGACTATCAGATATTCTGACTCTAAACTCTAAAGTCTTGTTTCTAAGCTCATCATTGGACAATGTGGCATATTGTCTGTAAAATTCATTAGTTTTTTCTACATTGGCCTGATAAGTTTTGACATCCTTTTGTTGCTTATCGCCAAAAATATTTTTTAAGAAATTGAACATGTATATTTTATTTAAAAAAATTAAAAGTCATTGATATAGAAGACATTTGGTTAAATTGTATTTTCAAAATATCTCTATTAAAATTTTAAAACGCAAAAATATTAATTTTTTTTGATATGACTAATATATTAACGTCTTAATAGGTTTTTGTTGGCTATAATCATACATCTAATTTTGTACCAAGTCAAAATAGTAGACAATTTGGCAGAAAGTTCTGTAATGTATTGTTTTCGGATTTTTTGAAGAAAAAATATTTTAAACCTAAAAATCTAAAATGACAATCATATTTCGGTTTTAAACTGCTTCAAAATGATGTCACAATTACTTCATTTTATAAACTTTTTTAAGCGTAGACAAAATTATAAAACTACATACCGTCTCTAAGGAATCTAAATGAATAGTTAAATTTTGATTCCAATTGGGCTTATATTTAACATGATTTTAAAACTCATCTTAAGTAAAGTTAAATTTCAATTAAATTGAATGGATACCCTTTTTTATAAAGCATAAAAGAACTAATTTTGACGTATTAATCACCTAAAATGTAATGTCTATGAAAGCACATTTACTGTTTATTATTATCACGATTTTTTTAACATCATGCAGTACATCGTATAATGAGTTGATTTCAAACCAACAATATGGTAAAGCATTTGAAAAGGTATATACCAAAGTATCAAAGAATCCTAAAAAAGCTCAAAAGTTTAAAGATAAGCTCCTATTGAGTTATAACATGAGTATAGAAAAGGATCAAAATTTTGTTATATCGCAGCTCAACAATAATGCAAATAATTATTATCAATACCACACTATTTTGAAAGACATAGATGTACGGTATGAGAAGATAAAAGCTCTATTTTCGATGTCACAGCTTTCACCTTATGATTATGCTATTCGCAGCCATGATACTGATAATCTGAAGACAAGAGTAGCGAATAACGCATACAATCATTATTATAATAAATATACATTATGGATGTCAGAAATAGAAGCAGGGAATAAAGATAATGCTAGAAATACATGGGAGATGATACAGGGAATGGAGCATTTTGCTTCAGAAAAGCATGATTATGAAGAAATGTTTGATGAGTTAAAGCGATTGGGTACGATATATACTTTGATGGTTTCTACGAATGTCAGTAGGTTTCATTATGACCCCATTAAAGACTTAATGGATACAAATTTAGACGCACCTCTTATGGTTTATCATACCGATCCTGATGGTTTTGAATATGATAGAATACTAGAAGTTTTTATTGAAGATATTGATCCTGGAAGTGATCAGTGGAATATTAGTAGGAGGTCTGTCTCTAAAGAAATTCAAGTTGGAGAAAAAACAGAAGTCGTAGAAATAGAAGTTTGTCAACCCTGTAAGAACGAAACCATAACAGTAACATTGGGCGATAGTACTTTTACTAAAACTAAATGTGTCCCTCAGCCACCCATAAAGAAAAAAGAATATAAAAAGATACCCATTTTTGAGACTGTTTGTGCAACAATAGAACAGCATTGCCTGACAAGAAATGCTAGGGCTTATTTGACTATATTTCTTGAAGACACAAAATCTAATCAATTGATTTATAAAAAGGAAGATTATGTAAGCTATAATTACAGTGATACGGGAACGACGTACAGTGGAGATAGCAGAGCTTTGGATTGTTCGGCATCTAGTTCGATTTTCTTATCTAGTCCATCGAGTACCACTATGGTCCAACGGTTGAAAGATGAAATGAATCGCTGGACTAAGAATCAGATTAGACACGTACAGAAATTGTATTGAAGTATTTACCTTTAACCCACATTGCGTGCTAACCGGATAGAAATTTCCTAATTGTAGTGCTTTCAAGATTTTTGAGTTTCGGTTTGTGTACTACAAATTTTAGTTTTGTGTCAGGATCTGAATATTTTCTTAAAAGGAAAGACTTCATAAATAGGTCTTAACTAAGCGACATTGATAGTCTGTGTTAACAAGGAAAAAATAAAATAATTTGTGGATAATTTGGACATTTATATTTAAAAGATTTAAATTTGCAAAAAAAATTTATGAACATTGTTGAAGGTATTATTAGTTAAAGTTTAATATGCACCAACACCATGAAAATAAAACATACATTTTAAACAGTGATTTTTCGTAAATGCTTTTTAGGTGATAACTTATCTCATTTATTAATTATTAATATCTAAAATAGTGAATAAACATACTTTAATAAACCTGCTTACTGTCTGTACCTTAATGTTTGGACTTACATTAAATGCTCAATCGGAATTTATTACATTATGGGACTTGTCCCTTAATGGTGGAGGAAACCATGACCAAATCTCTTTTCAGGCGCATATTGGATCAGGTGGAACTACTTATTCTTGGGAAACCGTACCTGCTGGCACAAGCGGTAGCGGTACTATAGTAGTAGGTACAAATATAACAATAATTAGTGGTTTGCCCACAAATGCCACTATAAGATTTAAAATTGACCCTAATCATTTATATAGATTTTTCAATATAAATGGAATAGATAGAGATAGATTAATTGATGTGGAACAGTGGGGTACAGTTGCCTGGACCAGTATGGAAGGAGCATTTAGGGGCTGCAGTAATCTTAATATATCAGCAATAGATATGCCTGATTTAAGTCAGGTAACCAATATGGGGTCCATGTTTTCTGGTTGTAATTTTTTGAGTGGACCTTCAAATATTGGGGATTGGAATACAAGCAGTGTTACTAATATGGAAGGCATGTTTGCACGAGCTTCTGCATTTAACCAAGATATAGGAAGATGGAATACAAGCAGTGTTACTAATATGTATAGCATGTTTAGTGTAGCCACTGCATTTAACCAAAATATTGGTGATTGGAATACAAGCAGTGTTACTAATATGGAAGGCATGTTTGCAGGAGCTTCTGCATTTAACCAAGATATAGGAAGATGGAATACAAGCAGTGTTACTAA
>CAZBCV010000120.1:0-9789 GCA_964490495.1 uncultured Aureispira sp.
GACCAACTTAAAAAATCCAAAAAAGGAGAACATAAAACTCAAACTTCTGGTCAAGGAGATGAATTTACCAGTGAATTTAGACCTTATCAATTTGGGGATAAATTGGACAATATTGCCGTATCCGAAACTCTGCGCAATGCACAAATAAACCATGGGATAGATGATTTTATGCTGACCGAAGATGATCTGGCCATACATGAAACTTATTATCAAAGTCAGACCAGCACGGTACTTATGATAGATATTTCGCACTCCATGATCCTTTATGGTGAAGACCGCATCACACCTGCCAAAAAAGTGGCTATGGCACTGAGTGAACTCATCATCACCCGATATCCGAAAGACACCCTCGACATTATTGTATTTGGTGATGATGCATGGCAAATAGAAATCAAAGATTTACCTTATCTACAAGTAGGTCCTTATCACACCAATACAGTGGCAGGTTTGGATTTGGCCATGGATATTTTGCGGAAGCGTAAAAACCCTAACAAACAAATCATGATGATCACGGATGGTAAGCCCACATGCATCAAAATAGGTAAAAAGCATTATAAAAACAGTTTTGGATTGGACAGGAAAATCCTTAATAGGACTTTAGCTCTTGCGGTCAATTGTCGCAAAAACAATATACCCATCACCACTTTTATGATAGCGCAAGACCCTTATTTGGTCAACTTTGTGGATCAGTTTACTAAAGCCAATAATGGTAAAGCATTTTATTCGTCACTCTCAGGTTTGGGTGAGTTTATTTTTATGGATTATAAACAAAACAAAAGAAAAAAAAGAGGGTAGGGCCTTCATTTATTAAACATATAAAAGACAAATATGAATATTGAAAATATTAAAACACTTGGACAACTCAAATCTGCAGGCTACATATCTAAAACCATCAAACAAGAGATGCGTGACAATCTCATAATGAAATTGAAAAATAAAGAAAAGGTTTTTGAAGGTATTTTGGGATTTGAAGATACTGTGCTTCCTGACATGGAAAGAGCCATTTTGTCAGGTCACAATATTCTTTTATTAGGTCTGAGAGGGCAAGCCAAGACGCGAATGGCTAGACTCATGACACATTTATTGGATGAATATATACCTGTTGTGGCCGGCTCTGAACTGAACGACGATCCGCTTCAGCCACTCTCAAGATTTGCTTTGGACAAAATAGCTGATTTGGGTGACGACACACCTGTATCTTGGTTGCACCGAAGCGAAAGATATATTGAAAAGCTCGCCACACCAGATGTGAGTATTGCGGACCTCATAGGCGATGTGGATCCTATCAAAGCAGCCAATATGAAATTGACCTATTCAGACGAGCGTGTGATTCATTTTGGGCTTATCCCTCGGTCTCATAGATGTATTTTTGTCATCAACGAGTTGCCCGATTTACAGGCGAGAATACAAGTGTCTCTATTCAATATCCTACAAGAGGGAGACTTGCAAATTAGAGGATTCAAAGTGCGATTGCCATTGGATATATCTTTTGTTTTTACGGCCAATCCTGAAGATTATACCAATAGAGGAAGCATCATCACCCCGCTCAAAGACAGGATAGAAAGCCAAATATTGACCCATTATCCTCGTGGTTTGGAGACGGCGATGGAAATCACAGCGCAAGAGGCCAAAATCCCTATGGTACAGCGTCAATCTATCAAAGTGCCACACATTCATTTCAAACTCATAGAAATGATAAGCTTCAATGCGCGCACAAGCGAGTACGTGGATGAAAAAAGTGGTGTCTCCGCCCGTTTGAGCATCTCTGCACTTGAAAACCTTTACAGTACGGCTGAGAGACGAATGCTTATCAATGGGGAAACTGAAACTAACACACGCATCACTGATTTTTGGGGCATCATTCCTGCCATTACCGGCAAGGTGGAACTGGTTTATGAAGGCGAGCAAGAAGGGCCGTACAATGTGGCTATGAATCTCATTTTCAAATCCGTCAAAGAACTCTTTTTGGAATATTTTCCAGATCCCAACCAAAAGTTTAAGCGAGATATCAAAGATGAATATGGTGTCATCAAAGCTTGGTTTTCGGGCGGTAATGCCATAGATATACTCAATGACGCTTCCGATGCAGATTTTCGTAAAGCGATGACTTCTCCAGCGGGTATTGACAAGTTAGTTATCAATTACATGCCAACGGGCGAGGATTTTTATGCTTTTTTGGAGCTAGCGGTGTTCGGCCTATCTGAGAGTGAAATTATTGGTAAAAATATATTGGAAAACAGCCTCAATTTCTCCGATCCTTTGTCCAATTTATTGAATGATATGGATGAGTGATGATTAGTTTTGTCTTTTGAGGAGTTTCCCTTCAGTAGTGCACCGCCAAAGTGTAGATATTAATTATATTTTACTTATTGGGATTTGTATCATTCCAATATTTCATTGAGGGTTTTTAGGGTTTTGCTTAAAGGCATAATTTGACTGGCAGATTTTTAATTTGCAAAGTCTTTCAATGTGATGTACTTCAAGGTTAGACCTTTATACCCAATGTTTAATTATTTCGTATTGGGTCATTTGTACTTTATTTAGTGGTTTCGAAATTTAGAGAATAGTGTATTTAGTTTCTTAAACAGTGTGTCAGTATATTTATTATGGACATCTTTAGTAGCATCATTTTGCTCACCTATCAATAGGGCAAATGGTTTAAGTTCTATGTATTGTTCACAAACTGTTTTCAACATAGCGGCGATGGGTAAAAATAAAATCATACCCGCAATACCCCAAATTGAAGCACCAATTATTATGCTTAAAATTGAAGTAAAAGCGTTTATTTTTAGATTGCCTCCTACGATTTTTGGAGTGAGATAATTACTTTCTACGAGCTGAACGAGCCAAAAGAAAATACCAATACTTATTGGCATCCAAATTGAATTATAGGATATTAAGGCATATAGAACAGGAATAATAGATCCCAAAAAGGTTCCCGCATAAGGAATAAGGGCCAATATAGCGGCCAAAAAACCAAAAAGGAAAGAGTTGTCGATACCAATTATCCATAGTCCGACACTGTTCACAAATCCCAATATTAAAACAATTATCATCATTCCAAAAAAGTATTTCTGTCCTACTTGCTGAACAGATTTAAACATTTTAAAGGCCTTGTCTCTGTGCTCTTTAGGGTAAAAACTGACCAAAGCCAGTACCAGACCTTTCCTATAAATGAGTATTAAGAAAGTGAAAATGATAGAAGTTAATAGTCCAAAAATGAGATTAGCAGTGCTACTGAACGTCTGACTTAACAATGCTCCAGCCGACTCGTTTAACCAGTTTTTGAACATATCTAATAACTCTCCTTTTTCCATTTTTGGTAAAAACTCAATGTTTTGATTGAAAAACAAAGTTATATCCGCAAAAATATTAAGAATTTTAGCTTTAAAATCAGTTAAATTTTCTGACAGTTGGATGATTTGATCTGAGAAAAGAAAAATAGTTGTTCCGACCAGCAGGAGTAAGCCTAGAATAGATAAAATAGCTGCTCCGCTTTCATTGGCACCCCAGAATTCGAATTTCCTCACTATAGGAAAAAGTATAAAAGCTATCAAGAAGGCAAATGCGATGGGAATAAGTACAGCTTTCGCCAAAACTAAAATAGCAAATAAGCCTATTATTGAGGCTACGACATAAAATATTTTTTGAAAAGAGAGATGCATAATAGATATGTTTTAAACTTAGTTTTAACAAAATGTCTGGAAATAAGTATTTAATATATTAAGTTAAATTTATCTTTATTCGTTTTTAGTTTCATTGATTTGTTTTGTAGAGTTTCTCATCATTTATTTATTCAATACAATAAATCTTCATGCGTCTTTGTTGAAGCTTTCAAAAACTAAAGTGAAGATTATGAAAGCCATATGTTTTTAATGAAAAAATATCTTTTGAAGTCTAATTTAACATTTGAAAACTGTGAACCCATTAGGAACAATAAACGAACTTTTGCTTATTTCTGACAAAGTTAGAATTTTTTCTTTCATTTGAAGAGTTATTTTTAATATTTTTCATCATTGTCTTGATGTTTAAATGGATTCAATAGAAATAGTATATATTTTGATAAGATAAGTGTGCAAAAAAATTAACCATAACACTTATTGAATAGTTAGTACTTATAGGTAATTTATGTTGTTTTGATTTTAGAACAAAGATGTAGGGTGACAATTTTTGTTTTAAACTTAACAAATGGGTTGACTAATCTATCAATCATGTCCAAATGGACTAGACCTACTATATGCTTCTGCGACCTTATTCCAATATATTCTTTTGCTTGTGGCTCTTAATGGAATTAATAAAATCGAAGCCATTTTTTTGATCTATGTAATTTGCTATTTGAAACAAAAGATATATCATCGATGTTTATTGTCTTATGACGTGCACATACAATTGTTTTTACGCTTAATATCATGAAAAATTGTAAAAATTGTGGTTTAGAATTTAGTGGAAAATTTTGTCAACATTGTGGACAAAAGGAATTTAATGATACTGATAAATCTGTTAAAAAAATTGTAGCAGAAGCTCTAGAATTTTTTACAAACTTTGATAATTCTTTTTTTAAGACCATCAATACTATATTTTGGAAGCCAGGCCAATTATCTATTGATTTTTGTTCAGGTAAACAAAAGTCATATTTCAGACCTATTTCACTATTTTTTTTTGTGGTGGTATTGTATCTTTTTTTTCCAGTGGCCAATGGTTTGAATACAGAACTTAAGTATTATAAAGGGACTAAGTTTTATGGGAAAATTATAGAAAATCAGATCAATAGAGAACTGGAAATCCGAAATATAACGTTTGAATCACTAAGCGAAGAGTTTAAGGCCAAATCAGGAGTTACTTCAAAAATTGCCCTCTTTCTATTTATACCGATTTCAGTTTTAATTATTTATTTACTCTATTTTAAAAGAAAGAGATTACTCTATGACAATGTAATTTTGGCCACAGAAATTAATATATTTTATATTTTGGGGTTATTTATTATCACACCATTATTGTTTTTTGGGCTGAGCACTATATTAGTTAAGTTGATGAATTTGAGGTTCAATTTTTTTGATGATAATTTTGGAACGCTCATTATTTTTATATTTTTTTCGCTCTTTGTGGTAATACTTTTCAGGCGACTTTTTGAAGAAAAATGGTGGATAACTATTTCAAAAGGATTGACTTTTGTTTTTTTACATGCTATTTTTTTAACAGGGTTGTATCGGTTTTTAGTTTTCAAAATGGTTCTACTTCAACTATAATTTTTGTTTATTGAAAGCCATTTATTGAGTTATTTATTATCTTTTTTTAAAAAATATTCACAAGTTTGGCGTTTTCAACAAAATAGTCTTACATTTGTATTTGAATTATTATTGTTTAAAATATATGATACGAATATTTAATATATTATCTGTAGCATTGATACTATTGCTTGCGACAATGGGTTGCAAAACAGACAAGAAAGAAAGCTCTCAAGACATTCACATCCGTCTAAAAAAAGACCCAGAGAGGTTGAATCCTTTAGTGTTTCCCAGCCCAACATCAAGAGAGGTTTACCAATATCTGCATACACCTTTGGCCGATTTCGATCCCAAAACATTGGAATTGTCTCCTCTATTAATCAAAAATATTCCACAGGAGGTTGCTATTGATACAGGTCAATATGCTGGAGGAATTTACTTTGATATAGAAATAAAATCTAATGCAAAGTGGGATAATGGCGCCGACATCACTGCCAATGATTATCTTTTTACCTTAAAAGCTATCAATTTGCCTTTGACTGATGCGGCTAAATATAGAGAATTTGCAAGAAATATTTCTGACATCATTGTCGATGAAAATAACACTAAAAAATGTAGAATAATATTTAAAAATGATTACATTCTAGCTTTAGAGTCATTTTTACTAATAGAGGTTTACCCTCAATATTTTTATGATAGTCTTGGCGTTCTGAATAATTATCCCTATAGTGAAATATTAAATGACGAACGGGCCAATATGGAGCAAGATACCCTTCTCTTGAATTTTGCTGAGAAGTTTAATTCTAATGAGTTTTCGAGAGACAAAATATCGGGAAGTGGTCCTTACAAATTCGTGTCCTGGACTGCTGACCAAAATATTGTTTTAGAACGAAAAGAAAATTATTGGGCCGAAAGTGAAATATCTCCCTACTTTCAACAAGGACCTCAAAGAATGATATTTCATATTATTGAAGACGAGCTCACTGCCATTGCGCAGTTAAAAGCTGGTCAATTAGATGTAGTCAATGAGATTTCAAGTGATATATACGATGATTTAAATAAAGATGCCGTTTATTCTGAAAAGTTTGAATTTTATGCGCCGGCCTTAATGCGACAATATTTTGTTCTCCTCAATCATAAAGATGATATCATTGCTGACAATAATATCAGACAGGCATTAGCACATCTTATCGATGTGAATGAAATCATTGAGAATGTTGAGTATGGTCTTGGTTTGCCCAATATAGGGCCTATCCACCCATTGAAGAAGACCTATCATCCGGATTTGAAACCTCGTACATTTGATCTCCAAAAAGCCAAAGATTTGCTCTCCGAATCTGAGTGGCAAGATACCGATGGAGATGGTATTTTAGACAAATTGATAGACGATAAAAAACAAGATTTGGTTGTGGAACTTTTGATTTCTGGACAAGAATTAGGCAAAAAAATTGCAATATTGTGGCAAGAAAATGCTGCAAAAGCTGGAGTTAGGGTAGAAATTGTAGAAAAGAATTTTAAACAAATTAGAATTGAAAATATTATGCCGCGCCAATACCAAATGGTGATGTCTGCAAGAAGTCACGAAATGCAGCAATGGGACGAACTTATGTTTTATCATTCGTCCAACGATTCGCCCACAGGAAGCAACAACGGATCTTACCGAAGCTCAGTTGTGGACAGCTTGTTGGATAAAATTAATGTTTCAAAAGAGTGGGTAGAAAGACAACGTATTTACCACAGAATACAAGAGGAAACTTACAATGATTTGCCTGATATTTATCTGTATTCGCCACATGAACGCATCATTATTTCCAAAAATTGGTCATCTTTTGCTACTACCAAACGTCCAGGTTACATGGCCAATACTTTCGAATATGTGGGCGTAGGCATTCAGGGAAAATAATTTAACATGGAATGTTGAAATGGATATTATACAGGGTTTTACTCATCTTACCTACATTGTTTTTGGTTTTGGTATTGAGTTTTGTGTTGAGTAAATCCGTTCATAATGATCCTGTAGAAGCTTCGTTGACTTTGAGAGGTGTCTCTACCGATACACCACATGGGCAAAAAGAATACGAAGCGCTTTATTATAAGATGGGATTACAAAAACCACTTTTATATTTTGCTATATTGCCCCATTATTATCCCAACAATATTCATTCTTTTCATAGAATATATGATAGAACACTCATAAAAAATTTACTTAATAAAAAAGTTCATTCTGATTGGATTATAGAGTATTTGTCTCTCAAAGACGAGCTACTGAAAGACACCGATTTGCTGTTAGAACATATAGGATTAAAAGAAGATTTAGAGTATGCCAATGAATTGGATCAGTTAAAATCTCTTAAATCTAAGTTAGACAATGTGGAAGTTGGGCAGTCAAAAATAAAAAAATTGGTATCTCACCTTCAGATAATAGATAAAAATATTCAAAAAATGTATTATCCTACCCTAAGATGGCATGGAATGGAAAATCAGTTTCACAGATGGATGTCCCGATATTTGGTGGGCGATTGGGGTATATCTTATAAAGATGGAATTGAGGTAAAGAAAAAGGTGGGACAAGCCCTCAAATGGACGTTAGTATTGACTTTCATGAGTCTTTTATTGACGACTTTTATCAGTTATGCAGTTGGATTGATCACTTCATATTATTCACACACATGGATAGATAGGTTGTTGACTTTTTTAGGATTGGTGTTTTACACAATGCCTGTTTTTTGGTTGGCGGCCCTAATGATTACATTTTTGACAACGGATAGATATGGTGCAGCGCTCAATATTTTTCCATTACCTGGGAGATGGTATATACCTGAGGGCGAAAGTTTTTGGGTGACTTTGAGTAATTATGCCTATCAGATGGTTCTCCCAATCATTTGTTTAGTGGCCAATGATATTTCTCCCATTAGTCAATTAATAAGGAGGAACATACTCAGCCAAAAAGAAAAACCTTATGTGTTGTTTTCTCGGGCTAAAGGTTTGACGCCATTCCAGAGTTTTAAAAGTCATTTGCTGCCCCACTCTTATACCACCATGGTGACAATTATTGGCGGTAAAATACCTTCTCTTTTGTCTGGTTCATTGATTATTGAAGTCATATTCAATATACCAGGCATTGGGCGCTTGATTTACGATAGTGTATTGACCGCAGACTGGAATGTAGTCTTTGGAGTATTAACTTTGGTGTCCTTTGTGGTTATCGTAGCTATGCTTGTCACTGATATATTGTATAGATGGATAGACCCGCGTACCTTAAAATCTATGCCATGAAGAAACACAAGGGCTGGAAATACTATTTGCCAATGGCTTTTTTGTTAGTTTATGTATTGACGGCCATTACTAATAAATGGTTGGCTCAATCTCATCCAATACTTTACCAAAAAGACGGTCAATGGTCTTCTTCTTTTTTTCAAAAATCAGCCTATACTTTTGATGAAGTTGACAAATTTTTGTTGCCTTTGGTACCTTTTGGTCCGCAACAAACTCATATCAAAGAGGCTTTCAGACCTCCATTAACTTTATCTTTGACTCTGCCTCAACACAAACATATTTTAGGCACGGATAAATTGGGGCGAGATGTGTTGGCAGGCATCATTCACGGGGCTGGTATTTCATTGTGGATAGGTTTTTTATCAGTTTTTTGCGCTATGTTTTTAGGTGTTCCCATGGGGATATTAGCTTCTTATTATGGTGATAATGGTATCAGGTTCACTATTTTTCAGTGGTTATTCCTCATTTTTGGTGGTTTTTTGTTCATTTTTTATTTGGTGTTCCAATGGCAGGAATTTTCATTTATGCAGATTTTAATGTACTTTATATTAGGAATTCCGACTACATATTTAGTTATCCAACTGTTAAGCAAGATTAAAAGCCGGTACAAAATACCATTACCATTAGATACAATAGTTATCAAGATATCTGAATTGAGGAAATCTTTTCCTGGTTTATTTTTGTTATTGGCATTGACCACACTTTTTGGTTCGAGTTCCATATACAATATTGTCATCATCATAGTCCTATTGAGTTGGATGGAATACGCAAGATTTGCCCGATCAGAATCACTTTCAATCATTCATTCTCCATTTATTGAGAGTTCTAGGCTTATGGGGTTTAAGGACATATTTATCATTTACAAACACATATTGCCCCACATATTACCGATACTTATGGTTTTGGGTAGCTATGGTGTAAGTCAGGCTATACTTTTGGAGTCTTCTTTGTCCTTTTTGGGTATTGGCCTTCCTACTGAAGTGGTCACATGGGGCAAAATGTTAGCTGATGGCCGTTCGATTCAACATCCTTGGTTAGTGATATTTCCAGGATTGGCCATTTTTGTGCTCATATTTGTCCTCAATATTTGGGCAGATTCGAAAGAGGGTAATTGATTTTTTTGAACATCTATGCTGTTATCATTATGAAATTGTTAAATAAATCGTACTTTTGCGCACTTTTGAAGGGATGAGCTCAATGAATAAGCTTATTTCCCTTATGATATATTTCAATACAACCTCGATTTCAGAACACATTCATGTCTAAACTTCCCGCGCACTATCAATTT